>JBEKEO010000013.1:0-34359 GCA_050013795.1 Bacteroidales bacterium | reverse complement strand
ATTAATACCAATGGAATCAAAATGATTTTATTCTTTTTCATTAGAATTACATTACTTTCATTCAAGTGAAAACAAAAAGTAGTTTCTTTTGCGAGCCTCTCACCGGACTTGAACCGGCGACCTTCCCGCCTTACAAGTCGGGATGCTCAACCAACTGAGCAGTGATATAACTTTCGATATATTTTCTGCTTTTGCATTTTTTCAATCTTCTTTCTTCTTTAACAGCATCATCTTTACTGTTAAAAAAGCGAGTGAATTTTATTTCCCAGGGAATACCTTTACTTGTGTATTTCCCTCTCCCCAGGTTGTGTTCATAAATTCTTCGTTCAATATTATTTGTAGTGCCAATGTAATATTTATCCAAAGAACTACTATATAAAATGTAAAGAAAATAATTCATTCTGGAGCCTCTCACCGGACTTGAACCGGCGACCTGCTCATTACGAGTGAGCTGCTCTACCAACTGAGCTAAAGAGGCATTAATTTTGATCCTTCCGTCCGAAAGTAAAACCTTCGTTTAAAATCAGCGCAAAGGTAAGGGAAATTCTATTTATGAAAATTGTTTTTGTGCACGTTATTTTTTAGCAGAAGTCTAAAATTAAAAACGCTTTACAATATATTTTAAAGTATATTTTATATTAATCCATTATCATTTCACTTTTTTTTGCTTGGTTTAAATAAAAATATTATTTTTGTCTATCAATTCGATAGACATTATATAAATATAAAATGATTTAAACATGGAAATCTCTAAAATAAGCATAATAGGAGGTATTGGCAAGGATGAGCAAGCTGAAAAAGTCGAGAGGTTTGATCTAAAAATGGGCGATATTATTAGTATTGTTGGTCCAACCGGTTGCGGGAAAACGACATTGATTAACGACATTGAATTATTTGCCAATAATAACACCCCGTCACAAAGAAGAATATTAATAAATGACGAACCCATACCAGAGGACTTTTCATTTGACCCTTCGAAGCACCCTATTGCCCTTATTTCGCAGCATACAAATTTCTTATCCGATTTACCAGTTGGAGAATTTCTGAATATACACGCAAAGATAAGAGGCTCGAAAAATGTTTTGCAGATGATTGAGGAAACACTTGATTTTGCAAATCAATTGACTGGCGAGGCCATTATTAAAGAAACTGCCATGACCGAACTTTCGGGCGGGCAAACCAGGTCGTTACTGATAGCCGATGCAGTTATCATAGGACATTCACCCATCATACTTCTCGACGAAATTGAAAACGCGGGTATTCACAGAACCAAGGCGCTTAAACTGTTAAAGACATACAAAAAAATATTTGTCTTTGTCACCCATGACCCGAGAATATCCTTGTTATCTGACTTCAGGATAATAATGAAGAATGGCGCCATGCAAAAGATGATAGTCACTAATGCCGAAGAAAAAATGGCTGCCCTGGGATTGAAAAAGATAGATGATGTTATGCTTGAATTCAGGAAACTGATACGGGCAGGAGAAGTGATAACCGACAGTGTTTTCGGTGAACAGATAAAGGACCTGGCAAACAGTTACCAGGTATACTTAAAAAAGAGATAAGCCATGAAATTAATTATTATTGCGGGTCCGCCTACATGTGGCAAAACAACGGTAATAAAACAGGTTATCCGCAGGATAATCAAAAAGAATTTAAAGCCCGCCTATTTAAAGATTGACGTGCTTTATGCCGATGAAGACGAACAGATAAAAAAGGAATTTAATATCCCTACCAAGAAAGTTTATTCGGGCGAACTGTGTCCTGACCATTGCAATGTGGTGGTGCTGGATGAAGTGGTTGACTGGGCCGAAAAGGAAGGAGCCGATTATTTATTTGTTGAAACAGCTGGACTTTGTCTAAGATGTTCGCCTTATGTGGAGAATTCACTGGGAATAGTGGTTATGGAAGCTACCAGTGGAATGAATCTGCCAAGAAAGATAGGTCCTATGCTGACGCTGGCGGATATTAGCGTGATAACAAAGATTGACCTGATATCGCAGGCCGAACGCGAAGTGTTTAGGTACAGAGTGCTTGAAGCGGCAAAAAACGTTACTGTAGTTGAAAGCAATGCTTTGTACGGCATAGGTATTGACCCAATAGTAAGGGATGTGATGAAATCGAAAGATGTGGTGCGGCCTATGTTTCTTAAAGGCAATCCTCCTGTTGGAACTTGTACCATTTGTGTAGGGAAAAAGGAGATAGGTGCGAAGAATCATTTTGGAGTGCTGCGCACCATGGAGAATGATCTGTTCTATACAGGCGAATAATTTTAAACACACAAATCTTAAATGTGGAATTAACTAAACCAAAATAATTTCATGGAAACATTATCGAAAACGATGGACCTTTTGCCAAAGCTGGATTGCGGAATATGCGGCTACAAAACCTGCATTGATTTTGCAACTATGGTCGATAAAGGCGAAGATGATCTAAAGAAATGCATTCATATTACTGAAAAACTAAATAAAGATCCGTTGGAAAAGGGTTTTAATTACAGTAAAGTAGGAACCGCCACGGGTGAAAAGATGGGATGGAAGGATTATATGCAGCGCGAATTTGACTTTATTCTTGATATTTATCCCGGCGAACCAGGCCCTCGGGAAACTATTTTACCATATAACCCGGCATTGGTTAAGGAGCTTGGCGTGAAAAAAGGCGATGTGATGATAGGCCGCCCTATGGGTATGTCGTGCGGATGCCCTGTTACCCATTGCGGCATTGTGGGGAGCGTAGATGCAAGGAACGGGGTAATTGACTGGTTTGTTACCGGCCCTTTACGCCCACGTTCGGAAAGCTTTATAGATATAGGATATTATATTGCCGAAGGTTATGAAGGAATTATTTATGAATCGAAAATCCCCATTGAACTGGGCCGCCGGTACTGGTTCATGCCGCGCCGCTGCATGTTGCAGTGGAGGCATAGCGGACTTATAAATGCTGTTACAAAATTGAAGGATGGAAGCCTTAAAGTACGAATAGAAGGCTTGATGATCGGGTAAAATTATAACAAAACCCTTATAAACATTAAATTTATAAGACTTTGGTCATTTACTTTGTACCCGGGGCGGGAATCGAACCCGCACGACCGCAATGGTCACAGGATTTTAAGTCCTGCGTGTCTACCAGTTCCACCACCTGGGCATTATCAGAAAAAAACCTCCCATATAAGAGAGGAATTTCCAGAGCGGGAGACGGGACTCGAACCCGCGACCCCGACCTTGGCAAGGTCGTGCTCTACCAACTGAGCTACTCCCGCTTGTTAATCAAGAGTGCAAATATAAAGAAAAAATAATATCAAAAAATATTTTTTCATTCCATATGGATATTTTATAATCAAAACCAACACTTTCATGTAACATTCTATCACTTTTAAGTTTCAAAAAAAGAAAATGTTGATATTTTTTTAATTTATATAATATATTGTAAAATTTATTGTATATTTGCTAACTGATAATTAATATTAATTTAAACATTTATACTATGAAAAAGTATTTTAAAATTCTGGTAATTGCAACATTTACAATGTTATTTGTTGCTAAATCCTATTCTCAAAACACATCGAATGCTACATCACCTCAGCAACAACCCAAGAAAACTGTTGAACAAAGAACTACAAGTATGGTAGATGAAATGACAAAAGCCGCTGCTCTCACCTCAGATGAAGTTTCAAAAATTACTCCTTTCGTCACAGAATTTCAGAAGCAAAAAGATGCTGACCAGGAAGCAAACAAAGACAATAAAGAAAAGCTTTCTTCTGCAAGGAAGGCAAGGATAGATAAATTAAGTGCTCAAGTGAAAAATATTGTAACTCCTGATCAGTATGTTAAATTGCAGGATTATTTGAAAAATAAACAAAATAACAGAGGAAACAATAATAAACCGGCTATTAACAAAGATTAGAATAATTTTATTGGGTAATTTCCTTTTTAAAAAGAGGTTGTCGTAAAAGACAACCTCTTTTTATTTATGATGTAAATATTAATATATTTGCTTTCCGCAAAGCATTCAAGTGAAAAACTTCATTCATACCTTATTATTAGCTGCAATAGTTTTGTTGATCTATGCTATTGATGCACATTCGCAGAATGGAGTAACCAAAATAATGGGAAAAGTTATTGATGCAAGCATGCAGAAGCCAATCCCTTTTGTAAATATTTATATAAAAGGCACTACCATTGGCACCCGCACTGATTTCAATGGTGAATATTCAATTGAATTTAAAGATAAAGCCGATTCGCTTACAGCTTCTTACATAGGTTATGCAACTACAATCAAACCCATTGTGTTGCATAAGTTTCAAACCATAGATTACCAGTTACTTCCCGACAAATATAACCTGAACGAAGTAGTTATTAAGCCTACCGTTAATCCTGCCGAAGTTCTTTTGCAGAAAATAATTGATAATAAGCCCAAAAACAGTGGTGAGCAGCTTAACGCATATCAATATGAAGCCTACAGTAAGGTTGAACTCGATGCTAATAATGTTACAAAAAGAATCCAAAAAAAATGGGCATTATATCCTTTCAGATTTGTGTTTAAAAATATTGATACTTCCACCGTAAATGGCAAGTCTTACCTGCCTATCATGCTTTCGGAAATCTTATCAGACGTGTATTACAGGTCATCGCCCAAATCAAAAAAGGAAGTGATAAAGGCTTCTAAGATTTCGGGGGTGGATAATGCAAGTGTTACCCAGTTTCTTGGCGATCTGTACCAGGGCTTTGATATTTACAAGAATTTTATTATGATTTTTCAGATGAATTTTATCAGCCCCATAGCTAATTTCGGACTGGATTATTATAGGTATTATCTTACCGACAGCGCTTATATCGGGAATAAATGGTGTTATAAAATAATGTTCAAGCCGCGCCGTAAGCAGGAGCTTACTTTTACAGGCAATTTTTGGGTTGCCGACACCAGTTTCGCCATTAAAAAGATTGATATGCGCGCTGCCGACGATGCCAATATCAATTATGTGAATGCTATGGTATCGCAGCAGGAGTTTGATAAGGTTGATTCTTCGCAATGGATGCCAGTGAAGGAAAAACTTATTGTTGATTTTAATATTATTGACAAGACAAAAAAAGTTTTGGGATTTTTCGGGACAAAAACCTCTACTTACAAGAACTTTGTCTTGAACAAGCCCTTGGAAGATAAATTTTACAGTAAACCAACAAATATTTCGTTTAATGATAATTCCCTGCAAAAGAGTGATACTTTCTGGTCTGACGCCCGCCATGATTCCTTATCGAAAAATGAGAAATCAGTATATAAAATGATGGATACATTGAATAAGATTCCCCTGTTTAAAATCTATGTTACTATAGTGAAGACTCTTGCTTTTGGGTACTATATATGGAAGGACATTGAAATAGGTCCGTATTTCAATATGTTCAGCGAAAATACCACTGAAGGCATGCGCTTTTGCATTGGAGCAAGAACCAGTCCTGCTTTCAGTAAGAAACTTATGCTTAATGCTCATGTTGCTTATGGCACCACTGATGAAGTTTACAAATACGGTGGCGGTTTTATTTATATGCTGAATAAAAATCCCCGCAAATCATTCAGCGTTAACTACAGTTACGATATTGAACAGCTTGGCGAGGACCAGAATGCCTTTGTTGATAATAACATATTTGCTTCCGTACTTAAAAGAGACCCGTATAATAAGCTTTCCATGGATAGGCAATACAATTGTGTTTATGAGAATGAATGGTTTAACGGGTTTTCCAATTCACTGAGCCTTGTTCACAGGCAATTGTTCCCTATAGGCAACACTATATTCACCGTTAATGATAACGGGGTTCAGCAACAGAAATCATCCATTACAACTTCCGAAGTTAACCTCAATACACGTTTTGCTTTTCATGAAAAATTTATTTACGGTCAATTCGACAGGATGAGCCTTGGTACTACATATCCCATATTGAACCTGGAGTATGCCTATGGGATAAAAGGATGCCTGAACAGTGATTTTAATTATCAACGCCTTAAGCTTGAAATAGAGCAATGGTTCAATGTTGGTTCAATTGGCTGGTCGAAATATATTATTGAAGCCGGAAGGATCTGGGGCAAAGTGCCATATCCGCTGTTAAAACTTCACGAAGGAAACGAAACATGGATATGGGATGATTACGCTTATAACCTTATGAATTATTATGAATTTGTTAGCGATAAATATATCAGCCTGTTTTATGTTCATCATTTCAATGGGTTCTTCTTTAATAAAGTACCTTTGTTCCGGAAATTAAAATGGAGGGAAATGGCTTCTGTAAGGGCTGTAGTTGGCGGACTTAATAATAAAACAATGCAATATGCGGAACTTCCTTCTTTCTCATATCTGCTTAAACAGCCTTATTATGAAGCATCTGTTGGTGTTGAAAATATATTTAAAATTCTGGAGGTGCATGCTGTTTGGAGATTATCATATCTTTATCACCCCGATATAACCAGGTTTGGAATTATGGCTACATTGAGGACTTATTTCTGATTAAAAATTACAAACATGATTCTGAGAGCGGATAGAATTTCAAAGAAATACAAACAACGAATAGTTGTAGATGATGTAAGCATTGAGCTTAATCAAGGAGAGATTGTCGGACTCTTAGGCCCTAACGGAGCAGGTAAAACTACTTCGTTTTACATGATAGTTGGTTTGATAAAGCCAAACATGGGCAATATCTATTTAGATGGTGTAAGAATAACTGATGAACCCATGTACAAAAGGGCGAAAAGAGGCATTGGCTATCTTGCACAGGAGGCTTCCGTATTCCGTAAATTGAGCGTTGAAGATAATCTGAAGATAGTTCTTGAATTTACTACTCTTTCAAAAGAAGAACAAAATGCCAAGGTTGAATCATTGCTTGATGAATTTGGCTTGCGGCATATCCGCAAAAATCAGGGAATTACTTTATCGGGGGGCGAAAGAAGAAGAACAGAAATAGCACGCGCCTTAGCTGTTGATCCAAGCTTTATACTCCTTGACGAACCTTTTGCCGGAGTTGATCCCATTGCTGTTGAAGATATTCAAACGATAGTGGCAAAACTGAAAGAGAAGAATATTGGAATCCTGATCACCGACCACAATGTACATGAAACACTTTCCATTACCGACAGGGCTTATCTAATGTTTGAAGGGAAAATATTAAAGGCTGGCACTTCGGAAGAACTTGCAAACGACGAGCAGGTTCGCCGTGTTTACCTTGGTAAGAATTTTGAATTGAGGAAATAAGTTTAATGTTAGCGGATTGACATCTTTTATAAAAAGATATTAATGCTTTTTGTAGAATTGATATCCTAATGAAATGTTAGCGCTATATCCTTCCTTAGAATCAGCCAGTAAGGAAGTGCGGTTGTACTCAACACTGGCTTCACATACCAGATGTTTTTTAGGCGAATAATTAAATCCGGCACCTATGGCGCTGATATTTTCAACGCTTCCATCCTGGTTAGAGAAGACCAGTTCCCATGGAGTGAAATAAGGAGTAAAATGCAGGTTCTTTTCAATAGGAACATTGTATGCGAAACCATCGGAAATAATGAAAGAAGCCAAAATATATAAAGCCGCCGGGCCACATCCTTTACCACCACCATGAAAACCAGAACCCCCATGACAACCTCCGCCACCGAAATGATTGCCAGAATGACTTTCGGAATTTGAGGGTGAGAAAATCCTGTCGGCTAAATACCACATAAAAGGAGCAGGAGTAAGCTTAAAATAATCCTGGCTGAACATCAGTCCTCCCCGTACACTTATGTTGCCGGTGATAAAGTACTCGGCATTTAAACCATAGGCCGTCTGGAAATTTTGTCCGGTAAAATAAGATTCTCTTGCGCCACCCGAGAGAGTGAAAGATTCAGCATTAGGATTAACTGGTCGTGCAAAACGTATTGGTCTTGTGCTTTCAGATAATAATAAAGTATCGTTAACCGGATTATTGGAATGCCCCGCATAGCTGAAGAAGATAAATATAAAGAAATAAGTTGCTTTTTTCATAGGGGGTATGTTTTTGATTTGTGAGTTTACTATCAAATAGCATACCAAGATAAAATGTCAATTAAAATGAAATGTTTTTCAAACCATTATGATTTCAGAAAAACAATGTAAAGGGGTATCAATTCCTTTCACCTATCACATTTCAAAAACTTCGAATTCATAAGTTTCCATTATCAGGTTAGCAAGCAGTCTCTTGCAGGCAGAATCAACTTTTTCCTTAGCTTGTTTTTTATCTTTTGCCTCTATTTCAAGACCAATGTGTTTGCCTATCCTAACGTTTGTAATTTCTGGCAAACCTATATTTTTCATACTTGATGTTACTGCTTTTCCTTGCGGGTCAAGCAATGCTTTTAAAGGCATAACATTAATTTCAGCGCGGAATTTCATTTTTTTGCAGGAATTTTAATGATTGATAAAAGGATATATATAAATATGATTAAAGGTAATGCTGAATAATTAAACAGTAAAATCAACATCAATGATATTAACAGGAAAATATATTGAAATGAATTTTTTGACCAGTTCAGATCTTTGAATTTTAATGAAAATAAAGGAATAGGAGAAACCAATAAAAAAGAGAGCAGGAATACCTGCATAATCAGGAATCCGGGGTTGGCAAAAATACTGCTAATAAAAGGAATACGTTCCGAGGGATATGCAATAAGCAGGGGTATTGATCCTATAAATATTGCATTGGCAGGTGTCGGAAGCCCTGTGAAGCTTTCTGTCTGCTTGTGGTCAATATTGAATTTTGCAAGGCGTAAGGCTGAAAATAAAGGAATAAGAAAGGAAATAAATGGTACATAAATTGTCCAGCCTTCTCCATCATTAAAACAATTCTCTAATAAAGAAAACATGATGAATCCGGGCAATACCCCAAAACTTACCATATCTGCAAGCGAATCAAGTTCTTTTCCTATTTGAGATTTCACATTTAATAAACGCGCAAACAGTCCGTCCAGAAAATCGAAGATGACTGCAAATCCTATAGCCCATGCAGCATAAGGAATATTGTTCCTGAATAGAAAACCTATGCCAATACAACCGCAAACAAGATTTAATGATGTTATAAAGTTTGGTATATGCTTTTTCATTATTAATACTTAACGGATTCAAAAATAAGTAAAATAAATCATTCGTGTCTACATAGTTTATCCATCTTATCATTTCAAACGAGCATGCAAAAGACCTGTTCCTAATGAAGTGCAAAATCATATTTCGGAAGATAATCTTAATTTTGCCATCAAACACCGAAAACCAATCACACCTTGAATACTGAAGAATTCAATTATAACCTTCCTGTCAACAGAATAGCACAGTATCCACTTGCCCTACGCGATCATTCCAAGCTTCTTATATATAAAGATGGCGCAATTAAACAGAATAATTTCTATAATATCACAAAATATCTTCCATCGCAAAGTTTACTGGTTTTCAATAACAGCAAGGTGATACATGCAAGATTATTGTTCAAGAAAGATACTGGTTCGCTTATTGAAATCTTTTGCCTTGAACCTGCTGTGCAAGAACTACAAACGGCTTTTCAGCAAAAAGAAAGCTGTGAATGGAAATGCCTAGTTGGAAATAATAAACGATGGAAATTTGGCCAATTGAAGATAGAATGGAACGGTACTACTTTAATTGCAGAGAAAATTAAACAGGAAGAAGATAATTTTATTATTAAGTTTTCATGGAAACCACGGCATTTTTGCTTTTCGGAAGTTATTGAACTCATTGGGAAAGTACCACTTCCTCCCTATATTGATAGAGAGGTGGAAGAATATGATTCTTCTCGTTACCAGACAGTATATGCTAAGTATGAAGGTTCAGTAGCGGCCCCTACTGCCGGACTTCATTTTACCGAAAAAACATTTAAAGATATTAAAGAAGCAGGAATAAAACATGAATTTGTTACCTTACATGTTGGCACAGGAACATTTAAACCAGTAAATGTGGCAAATATTACTGACCATGAGATACACGAAGAATGTTTCAATGTTAGCAGGCATTTAATTATAGATTTAATAAATCAAATTAAATCAGGTAAGCCTGTTATTCCTGTGGGAACCACCAGTCTGCGAACTCTTGAAAGCCTTTACTGGCTGGGAGTAAAAGCTATTCAAAATGAACTTTCAAATGTTTTTCTTGAACAATGGGAATCGGGTAAATTGAAGGATTTGAACATATCCGCTACCAACGCTCTTACTGTTCTAATTGCTGAAATAGACAAAAACAACACTTCATACCTGAACGGTAGCACCAAGCTGATGATAATACCTGGATACAAGTTCAGAATTGCCAAAGGTATTATTACTAACTTTCATCAACCACGTAGCACATTGCTTATGCTTATTGCGGCCATGATAGGAGATAAATGGAAAGAAGTTTACAACTTTGCCCTTGCCAATGATTTTCGCTTTTTAAGTTACGGGGACTGTTGTCTTTTCCTTAATAATTAATTTTCTTTTGTACCCGGGGCGGGAATCGAACCCGCACAAGATTGCTCTTATTGGTTTTTGAGACCAACGCGTCTACCAATTCCGCCACCCGGGCATATTACTGAATCGGGATTGCAAATGTATAGATTCCTTTCTGATGTACAAAAATATTAAACTGCCGTTTGAATGAATGGCCTATTTTTTTAATTTCATCATACTTACACAAACGGTTTAAACTATTCATTGAAAATATTTTGGGCGAATAAAATAAAACTGTAATTTCGCGACTTGAAATAGAACAATTTGTTCTAAATAAATAACCCCATCATGTCCACATCTTTAATAAATATAGTTTCCGGCAGGGCAACCCGTTATCTTTCCGAAAAGATTGCTGCTTGTTTTGGTAAAAAACTGAGCGAAATCCATATTTCGACTTTTAGTGATGGGGAATTCCAACCTTCTTTCGAGGAGACCATTAGAGGCAGCGAAATGTTCATTATTCAATCAACATTTGCTCCTTCCGATAATTTATTTGAATTATTGCTGATGATAGATGCCGCTAAAAGAGCATCGGCCAAGACCATAGTGGCTGTTATCCCCTATTTCGGATATGCGCGCCAGGACAGGAAAGACAAGCCACGGGTGCCGATAGGCTCAAAACTTATTGCCAATCTTTTATGCGCTGCCGGTATCGACAGGGTGATCACGATGGACCTTCATGCCGACCAGATTCAGGGTTTCTTTGATGTTCCGGTCGACCACCTGTATGGTTCTACCATGTTTGTCCCTTATTTAAAGAACCTTAATCTTCCCAACCTTGCCATGTCATCTCCTGATACAGGCGGAACACGTAGGGCAGCCGCCTATGCTAAATTCATGAATTCCGACCTGGTAATTTGTTACAAGCAAAGGGCAAAACCCAATGTGGTGGAAAAACTCACCGTGATAGGCGATGTAACGAATAAAGACGTTGTACTGGTTGATGATATTATCGATACAGCCGGCACCATAACCAAAGCCGCCGACATGCTTATGGAAAAGGGAGCGGCCAGCGTAAGGGCTATTGCCACCCATGCCATACTTTCAGGAAAGGCATTTGAACGGTTGGAAAAATCGGCTATTAAAGAAATAGTTGTTAGCGATACCATTCCGTTAAAGCAGGAAAGCAGCAAAATAACCGTACTTTCCTCAGCCCACCTTTTTGCCGATGTTATCGGAAGGGTGCATAATTATGAGTCCATCAGCACGCATTTTAAATTCAATCCAATTACTACATAATTCAATTTTTTATTCATTTAATTTTAATCAATCATGAAAACAGTATCTATTAGCGGTTCTCTCAGGGAGAACGTAGGGAAAAAAGATGCTAAGAAGCACAGACTCGATGGCAAGGTGCCATGTGTTCTGTACGGAGGCAAAGACCAGGTCCATTTTGTGACCGAACAGTCAAGTTTTAAAAAACTGGTGTATTCGCCCGATGCATACACAGTGAAACTAAACGTTGACAACAAGGATTACCAAGCTGTTCTGCAGGACATACAGTATCATCCTGTAAGCGACAGTATCATACATGCCGATTTCCTTGAAATTTTTGATGACAGACCTGTTACCATCCATATTCCGGTAAAAGTAACGGGTAAATCACAGGGAGTTCTTAAAGGCGGACAATTCATCCAGAAACTGAGAAAGCTGAAAATAAAAGCACTCCTGGTTAATCTTCCGGATGATGTAACCGTGGATATTTCACCTCTTGAAATAGGTGATTCTATAAGGGTTTCGGATATTAAACAAAAGAATGTTGCATTTCTCGACCCACCTAACTCGGTTATCGTAGGTGTAAGGGTAACAAGAGTGTATGTTGAAGAAGTACCTGAAACTGCCGAGGGAGCTGTTCCTGCTGCTGAAGGTGCTGAAGGTGCCGTAACTCCTGCAACCGGCGAAAAAGGCAAAGAAGGCCTGCCTGCTGCCAAAGTTGCTGAAAAAGGCAAAGAAGCTGAAAAAGGCAAGGAAGCCGAAAAAGGGAAAGACAAAAAAGAAAAGAAATAATTTTCTTATCCTGTTCATAAAAGGTATAAAGAGTTATTCTTTATACCTTTTTTTATAATTTTATGCCTTGATAAACTCACATTGCAGATGAAATACCTGATTGCAGGACTTGGAAATATTGGTCCCGAATATGCCGGCACAAGGCACAATCTGGGATTTATGGCGCTGGATAAATTTGCAGACAAAGCTGGCTTTGTATTTGAATCGAAAAGATATGCATGGAAAGCTGAATTTCGGTATAAAGGCAGAACATTTATCCTGATAAAGCCCACCACTTTTATGAACCTGAGTGGAAAAGCAATCATTTACTGGCTCAAAAAAGAAAATATTCCCGACGAGAACCTGCTTGTGATTGCCGATGACATTGCCCTGCCCCTGGGCACATTGCGCTTAAGGAAAAAAGGAGGAGCCGGCGGACATAACGGATTGACAAGTATTATTGAACATTTAGGAGCAGATGTATTTTCCCGCTTAAGAATTGGTGCAGGGGGAGAATTCCCGATAGGCTTCCAGGTAAGATACGTTTTGGGCGAATGGACAGATGAGGAAAAAGCGATATTATCGCCTAAGATTGAAATGTGCGGAGAAATTATTAAAAGCTTTGGCACAGCTGGGATAGATATGACAATGAACCTTTTTAATAATAAATAAAAAAGTTAAATATAATTTTTAAAAATAAGCCCTTAACTGAACATTG
This sequence comes from Bacteroidales bacterium, assembly GCA_050013795.1. Taxonomy (GTDB): domain Bacteria; phylum Bacteroidota; class Bacteroidia; order Bacteroidales; family CG2-30-32-10; genus CAWHOW01. The sequence goes on along the minus strand of JBEKEO010000013.1, from coordinate 21,179 downwards.
CCAACATTAATGATTTTAGCCCCTTCAGATTTTCTGCCATCGTAACTTAAATTAAGCTGAAGGTTATTAGAAAGATTTCGCTGATATGAAATGCTCCAGTTCTCGTTATCGCCTGTTTTCATCCCTTCAAGCATTTCATAAGCAACAGGAGTATTGCCATCACTGTTATATTTAATTTGGGTATAACTTACTTTTAACAACAAGCTGCCTTTTGACAGGACATTATACTTTATTTCAGTTCCCACTTCATTTAGAAAAGCTCTTTCGCCAATATTTCCTATAGCATTTCTTTTATCAGAATATTTATAATCAATGCTTATTCGATAGGTTACATTTGGCTGAAAACTAATTGTGGGTTGTGTTTCATACGAAATAACATCATAATCATTAGTATTACAATAAGCTGAAGTGCTTGTTTTTTCATCAATTTCGTTTTTGGCAGTAAGTGAAATGGCTTTGGTAATACCCCATTTTATATTTATTTCTTTCGATGTACTTGTTCGTGAATCGAAACCATCTACCAGCAATTCCTTGATCCTATTATTTATATAATCAAAGTCAAATCCGAATTTAGAACTACTCCTGTTAAAATAAAAAGAATTACGAAAATTAGAATTAACAGATATAAGCGAACTGTCTCCTATTTTAGCATGAAAAGGATTGTATGCTTCGAAATCGTTATTGTCGTTGTTTTTATTGTTAATGCTATAAGTAGTTTGATCAGAAAGGCGGGAAATAAATTTTTTAATACCCTTTTTCGAATTCCAGATAACAGAGGGATTTATGTTAAGTGTTTGGCTAAACTGATCTGTGTATGTCTTTACATACTGGTTCGTTGGTGTATAAACGCGAATATAATTACCTGTACCCGGAATTGTTGCTAACTCAAATTCGTTAAGCTGCATGATGCCATCGCCATTATAATCATTCCAGACATAAGTACCCTGACCCATGGCCACCTGAATATACGAATATTGTTGTTTAACCACCAGCCCCGAACCTATTTCATAGAATGTACTGGAATATATCGCTCCTTTAAGAACTTTTAGTGAATATTCAATACGCCCCAATAATGATTTATCCTTTTGCTGAGTGGTGAGCGAGGTGTCATTAACTTCCAGGTTGCGATATGTGCCGTTTAGGGTTAGCTTGCTTTTTGCACTTTTTAGCAGGTTAAAAGTAACGCCAATGTTTTGTGCAGTAGTTGCAAGGGCAAGTGAATTTTTTAACGGAAGATAATCCACACGAGTTTTGTAAAACAGCGTATATTTATTTTTCATAGTATCGGAATTGCTGATATAAGCACCCCATTCAGTATAGGAGAAACTGTTCTTTTGAAGAGAATCAGTTTTGATGCTTTTAAAAGAATTATATTCCTGGTCGCCATCAACGCCAACCGTTATCCATCCGAGTTTTTTAGAAAGATCGGCATCGCTCCTGATAAAGCGCGTAGTGTTTACATTATCTTTCGAATCAAGGATACTGCCGTTGAATATCAGATGGAAGCCTTTATCTTCAAGATTGCCGTTAAGTGAGTTCCGGAATCCGGTGTATTGCGGACTTGCAAGAAACGACTGAAACTGGTAAGAAGTGAAATTCTTCTTACTATCGGAAAGAGAAAATTTTAGTGAAGTAATGTTTTCATCCATGCTTTGTGTAAGAGAAGTTAAATTCCAATCGCGCTCAAATTCAACATCACGATAACGGTCAATGGGAGAAAAGTATTTAGATGTATATTCATTATTAAACTCCGTAATTAAATTCCATTTGGTAGTATCATCCCTATTAAGCGGAGTAGTGTTTTTAATACCTGCGTGAACGGCATAACCAACATCGGTATTTTTATCAAGCGTTGAAAAAAGGTTAATGTCATTATTGCTCATCGCAACTTCCACCGTAGCCTTTGTCCTCTTTGAAATGGCATAATCGGTTGATAAGGTAATCATTTGTTTTTTCTTCGGAGGAATAAGCTGTGTTACCGGGGCATAATTTCCCTGCGGAACACCTCCTATGGGAGCAAGCCATTTAAAAACACGCCCGTTTGCCGCGCTCTGTATCTGCACATAATCTCCTTTGCCCTGCCCCACAAGGCTGAATCCCACATTAAAATGTGCACTGTCGGAACTTGTACTATAAACATAAACAGGGTAATAAACTGTCGTGCCGACAGTATCCCTTATCTTTTTATAAAGCACTTCGGTATTAGTAAAAGCAACGCTGTCTACATAAGAATAAACCGCCTTATCAAGACTGTCGCCGGCATGAGCAAGAATAAGCTTCATGCTGTCGGACAATGTTTGCTGAAGTGGCTGGCTTTTTATGTCTTGTTCCGAATAGAAATTGAACCGTGTTATGGTTTTTTTAGTTATATAATCAAACCCGCCGGCAAATAATGAGGTTGCATAATTTTGATTTGTATACTCAAATTCTACCGAAATACGGCTGTCTTTTGTTATCTGGCGTTTTGCCGTAAAAATGATCTGGGCAGTGTTATAATTTATTATATAATCGTTTTCCTGCCCGCGCACCATAAGCACCCCGTCAATATAAACACTTTCGGTTCCTGAAAGGACAACAATATACGGTTCATTCTGAGCACCTGTAAGTACATAAGGCCCTTGATTTCCGTCTGTGCCTGCAAATTGATTCTTTGCATATTTCCCTTTCGAAATACCTCCCGCAACGTAAACAGTCATCATATCTGATGTCTTTTTACCCTTGCTGTCGGTAATATTAAAAGTAGTGGAAAAGTCGCCGCCCTCAGTTTTTTTATTATAATTCATGAAATAACTATCAGGACGGGTAAGTTCAAAATCGCCGGCAATAAGCTTTGAACTCTTTGATGACAGTTGTATAAAGACCTTATCGAAATCCTGTATCTGTTGTGTATTGCCATCGGGCTGAATAGGAATGTTGTTATCTGTTATTGCCGCAAGCACTTCAACATCATCGTTTAATTTACCCGACAACTGCAAATTGAAATTTGAATTCACAACCAGGTCCTGGTTATTGCCAAAAGATACTCCTTTGGAAATACTCCCGTTCTTATTCAATCCGCCGAACTTAAAAATATCCGATGACTGATTGTACGTATAAGTAAACGGATTATAATTCCCTTTTGCATCGGGTTGAATATCTTTAGCGTCCTTATGTTTATGTGATTGTGAAAAATTGTAGGGGAACACTTTATACGAAACAAACAAAGTAGTAAACTGTGTCCGGTATGCGTGATCAAGCACTAGTTCCGCTTTCGGACAATAAATACTGTAACGCGAACTGTCAAGCTTGTTTCCTGCTGTGTCTCTTATAATGAGCGAACCCGGTATAATGCTGAGCGAATCGAGAAAGATGGTATCCGATCTAACCTCTATCTTTGATGCACGGTAATTGCTTAGCCGCTGCGCCTTACTGATTAATGGCAACAGCAAGCAAAGGAGAAGAAATATTTTAAACAAATTTCTCAAGTACTGTTTCAACTGTAAGCAATTACAAACTAATATAACTAACAAAGATAAATCATAATTATTGCTTTTTGCATGATTTTTTAAACCCTTACTTTTGCAAATAATAATTTAATACATCCTCTTATGGCATATCTTTCGAAAGACAAACTGTTTTCAAGGAAATGGTTCTATTCATACAGCCTTATTGTGATAGGCGCATTTATCATGGCGGTGGGCTTTGTGTATTTTATTTCACCTCATAAGATAGTTCCCGGCGGAGTGTTCGGCATTTCTATTGTGCTTCACCATCTACTTGGTTTTCCTATAGGGGTTACAGGGCTTGTAATGAATATTCCACTAACACTACTCGGCATAAAGATATTAGGTCCGCGCTTTGGCGTAAAAACAGTAGTGGGCTTTACACTTGCTTCTGTTTTTATTGACATGCTGACGATGATATGGGGCGAAGCCCCGCTGGTTAAAGATGATGTTTTGCTTTCGTCTGTATTCGGCGGTGTATTGGTGGGTATAGGCATAGGGCTTATATTTAAGGCAAAAGCAACATCGGGAGGCTCCGATATTATTGCCATGATATTTGCAAAATACACCCGTATGCCTGTTGGGCAACTTATGATAATGATCGATTCATGCATAGTAATTATCGGACTTATTGCTTTCCGCGACTGGCGAATCCCGCTGTATTCATGGATAGTTATTTTCATCACGGGCAAAGTTATCGATACTGTGCTTCAAGGGATAGATTATGATAAAACGCTTTTTATTGTTACGGATAAATATCAGGAGATACGTGATAAGATAATCCTTGACCTTGACCGCGGTGGCACTTGTTTAAATGCACATGGAATGTATAAAGATTCCGAACGCAAAGTAATCTTTACCAATGTTAACCGGCGCGAACTTGCCCAGCTGCAGGAATTCATAAATCATGTTGACCCTAATGCCTTTATGACGGTTATTAACGCCAGCGAAGTGCTTGGCAATGGATTTAAATCCCTGCGCGAAAAGGTGGAGCAGTAAAATAGCTAACTGATGAATTGTTTAATTGCTGAATTTTTAACCACAGAGGTCACAGAGTTCGCCACGGCGAAGCACAAAGATTCACAGAGAAATTATACTGCCGACTGCTCCTGCTCCACCGCGGCGGAATGCCAACTTCTTAAGGAATTATTCTTTCACAAACTTTTTTGAAATTTATAACGTTAATTGCATAATTTCGCATGTTAAATAGACTCCGAAATGGATGATTTAAAATTATTTATTCAGGAAGAAATTAAGAAATTAGCTTTTAAAAAAGTTGATTTTGATGAATCATTAATTAAATCAAAGCTGCTTGATTCTATTGCGGTAGTTGATTTACTTGTAGCTATCGAAGAAAAAATCGGGAAAACCATTCCACAATATCTTGTAAACGTTGAAAACATTGATAGTATTAATAAAATAATTAGCGCGATCTGCAACATATAATCTTCTGATGAGAAGAATCATTACTTTATGTATATTACCTTTCATTATCTCACTTGCATTTGGCTATTTCTTTGCTATTGATAAACATGTAAATGAATTGCTGTTTTTAAAAAAATCTTCAATATATCATCCAAAACTGGAGTTCAGCAGTATAGAATATTTTTATAACGAACCTTCTTACGAAGATCAATTTTTAAAATGCACTGATACTAACGAAACTATTTTCTTAATTGGTTCATCAGAACTAACCTCCTCTACTAAAGCGATACCATTCAATTTTATTTCAAAGCATTTTAATTCTAAGTTAAAAGCAGTAGGTCATGCAGGCAATCAATGCTTATCTGTTTATGCGCAGCTACTCGCAAATGAACAACGGCTGGAAAACGCTCCAATTGTAATTATTATTTCTCCGGGTTGGTTTGAATCCAAGCCGTCTAAGGGAACTTCTTCACCAATTTTTTTGGAATTTAATTCGGAAAGATTTTTAAATAGAATTATAATGAATGAAAACAATTCCATGCTTCATTCTTATTTATATAAACGAGTTGCCCAATTATACAATGAATTCAACTCTCCCAGCCTTGAATTGAAGTTAATGAACTTTAAATATCTCACTTCAAAAAGTTTTATCCATAATATTATATATTCACCGTTAATTTTTTGTGATGAACTGTTACTTACAATAAAAGAGAAGATCACACCATCAGCAAAATATAATAACGAATTATTAAAAAGACCAACCATCATACCAGAACCTGTTTCTATTAATTGGGACAGCCTATTTGCTTTTAGCAGGGAAGAAGTACTGAAAAATTCAACGAATAATAATATGGGTATTTCTGATGATTATTACAATAAGTACATTCATGGCAGGACGGGAGGGCATATAGAACCCGTTAAAGAAAAGTTTAATCAGGAATTAGAAGATTTTAAAATGCTTATGAAACTGCTGAAAGAAAAAAAAGTTAATGCAAGTTTTATTATTTCTCCTTTAAATACACTTTATTTCCATAATATAAAAGATATTTTGCCAATAATTAAAATTATTGAATACGAAATTAATTATAATGGATTCCCTTATATAAATTTACTAGAAACTGATCCAAACAAATATGATAAAGCAATATTGAATGATATAATGCATATGTCAGATTACGCTTGGTATAAAATAGACCGTTTTATTATAGATACATACCATTTAAACAAATGAACAGAATAATCACCAAACGATTGTTTATTAATATCATTTTATACATCGCTATTGCACTGGCAATATATTGGTTGTATTCACCATTAAATAATGACCCTAATAATAAAACAAGCTCATCTGTTCATTTTGTTTACCAGAAGTTCTAAACATGTTACCATTCAGTTCATTTGAATTTTTTATTATAATGGCAATCTTCATTGCCATTATAGGAGCATGCAAATACTTTATTCCTGCTAAAAATTATAAGCACTTGTTAGTATTTTTGAATGCGTTGTTCTTATTTACCATTTATCCTAAACCATTTCACTTTTTTATTCTTATAGGATTCTCATATTTGGGTACTTATTTAGTGTCCGATGTAATTAAATTCAAAAATAAAATTTGGGGAATAATAATTCTTCTTTTACCTATGCTGATTGTAAAGTGTGATATACGTAATAATTTTTATCCATTTGAATTGAATGACATCATTTCATTTGCAGGTTTATCTTATGCGAGTTTTCGACTTATTGGATATTATATGGACAAAGCTCCTGGTGAAAAAATGGCTGATTTTATAAGTTATTTTAACTTTTTATCGTTTACTCCGACAATATTAATTGGCCCTATCGAAAGATACGGACGTTTCAAAGCTTCACAGGATAAAGGATTTTTATCTGTCAATTCGGAAAATTTTATTATTGGATGGAATGCTTTGGTAAAAGGAATAGTATTTAAATATATACTAGCAGAAGTTATAGACAGATATTGGTTGCGCCTATGCCCTGAGTCAAGCAAAGAATTGTTATTCATGGCAAACAATATGTATGCATATTATTTTTACTTATTTTTCGATTTTGCAGGTTATTCATTAATGGCTTTAGGAATAGGGAAAATGATGGGAATGTCAGTACCGGTAAATTTTACCAATCCATTTATTGCTGTAAATCCTCAGGACTTTTGGAGGAGATTTCATATAAGTTTAGGCGAATGGTTAAAAGATTATTTTTTCACTCCTTTATATATGTTTCTTACCAGAAAAAAGAGATTGAAAAAATATCCGGTTACAAGGCAAACAATTGCATTGATATTAACATTTGTTTTAATGGGTTGTTGGAACGGATTCAAAGGAAATTACATTCTCAGCGGTTTATTATTTGGAGTTTTTTCAGCGATTCATAACGCATATGCATACCAATGCAAAAAAAGAGGGAAAGATGTATTTTTCGGAAAAATGAACCCTAAGGCAGTAAAGTTAATCAGCATTTTTATAATGTTTAACCTGGTTGCTTTTGCATTATATATTTTTAGCGGGCGTTGTCCGCTTTAATTATAATATAACATGAAATATTGTTTCAGGACAAACCATTTTATAGAAACAGAGATTTTACCAAATAAACTTGCTATAGTTGGTAGTGAAAGCGAAATTGATTGGGAAACTTTGAGAAATCAAATAATTTACATTTCTGATCAATTTAAAAATATTGGAATACCACAAGGTCATCCAATAATTATATATGGCCATAAAGAATGTATGTTTCCTGTTGCTATGTTGGCTTGTATTCATTCTAACATTCCGTATATTCCTATTGATAAAATATATCCCGTTGACAGAATAAAAAAAATAATTAATTCAACAGGTTCACAAATTTTATTTAATTGTTCCGAAGAACATTTAGATATTGAATCTGCTATTACCATAAATTCAAAACTTGAGACAAAAATAAATCATGTTCCGGATTACAAAAAGAAGATTTATTGCAACACAGAAGATCCGCTTCAATATATCATATTTACATCTGGTTCTACAGGCGAACCAAAGGGTGTTCAAATTACTCGAAGTTCAGTAATATCTTTCATTGATTGGGCAAAGAAAGATTTTGGTTTTAGCGGAGACGATGTTTTTATGAATCAGGCTCCTTTTACTTTTGACGTTTCGCTATGTGATATTTTGAATGCTTTAGTCAATGGCGGTACTCTTGTTTTAACTTCTGATGAAATAGTTCAGGATCCACAAGCATTTTTTAATCGGCTTGTGTATTATAAATGCAGTGTGTGGACGTCAACCCCGTCATTTATATATTTATTTCTGAGACATTCCGACTTCAAATCGGAAAATTTCCCTTCAATAAAAACATTTTTATTTATGGGAGAAGATTTACCAAATCGTACATGCGCCTTTTTAAGGTGGACTTTTAAGGATGCACGAATATTAAATGCATACGGACCTACTGAAGCCACAATTGTTACTACATTGGTTGAAATCAACGATGATGTAATCAAACAATATCCTTTATTGCCAATTGGTTATCCAATGCCTGAATGTGAAATATTAATTGATAAAAAAAATTCAGAAGATAAGGAAGGCGAATTAATAATTGTTGGCAATCATGTTTCTATTGGCTATCTGAATAATGAAGAAATGAATAAACAAAAGTTTTTTATCCATAAAGGAAAACGGGCATATAGAACAGGTGATTTAGCTTATTATGAAAACAACATGCTATTTTGTAAAGGCAGAAACGACGACCAGATTAAAATGCATGGATATAGAATTGAACTGAATGAAATTACAAATACAATTTGCAAAAATGATTTAATTTCAGATGCAGTAACCGTCGGTCTTAAAAGAAATAATCAGGTAAAAAAAATAGTTAGTTTTGTCATCTTAAAAAAAGCAATTATAAAAGAAGAATTAATCAAACAATTAGTGCCATTTTTGGAAAGAACCCTGCCCTATTATATGATTCCGGGAGATATTGATATAGTTGATAAATTTCCGTATAATTCAAGCTACAAGATTGACAAGTTGAAACTTATTGATGAGTATCTGAAAAGACAATTTAATTAATTCCATCCTTTCCCCTCTAATAATTTGGCTATTCTTTATAATAATTACAGCTAATCTTATAGCCATTTCCTCTTTCCCTGCCTGCCTTGCAGTAAGGCGGGTGTGGAGGCAAGCATGGTAGGCGACGAAGCAATCTATGTGTCATAATATTCTTAACATAGCAGTGGAATAGCCCCGAATTCTTCAAAACTCCCCCTCAACCAAATTCTAAAGCAAGCTGATAAATCTCGAAAGCAGAACGATAACGATAGTAAACAGTCCGATAACGATCGTAACTGACTCGATAACGATCGTAATTAACGAGAGTGTAAATAATTTTGTAAATGGGAGGGGAAAAATTTACTTGGCAACTCAGGAACTTGAGTACTTTTTTTCTCATTTTATTTCCTTCACGGTCGGTAAAATGGCTCTCGACATATAAAAAATAGCCTTTACTTACTTTTAAAATAAAGCATTTTTAGTTGTTTAAACGATAATGAAATCAAGAGAAGGGAACGCTAGCTGGTATTTTTCAGTTTTAAAGTATCTTAAATATTGCTAAATTTGTACTTGTTTTATTAAGGAATTGACTCGAAAAATCATTTAAACCGTGAAGCAGCCGATAAAACATTTAATGTCTGTTATAAAGCATGAAACAGGAATTATATTTTCAATAAAACAGATGCAACCTTTTCCTTGTTTTAAGTCCTTTAATTAGTTGTAACAAACGACTATCTTAAAAAAAAGACATGAAAAGATCAAACCAAATCATTTTAATACTGCTGCTAATAGCAATAGTATCTTCTTGTAAAAAGGATAATCCGGGCAATATACCCGACTCAATAGTACAGACAGATAATTATTCTTCTGTTGCCAATTTCTTTGCCGTGAACTGCCCGCCAGTGCAAACCTTTACTATTAATGCCAGCGGTGGAAGTTTCAGAACCCCTAATGGTACATGGGTTACAATTCCTGCAAGTGTATACTTTAAGACTGAAAGCGGTGGTGCAGTAACAGGGAATATAACTATTCAGTTTAAAGACATTTATAAAAAAAGCGATATGTTCCTGAACAACATTACAACAAATATATATGGAGCCAAACCCATTAAATCAGCAGGAATGTTTTATATTAAAGCTATGCAGGGGTCGCAAGTGTTACAATTGATTCCGGGCTATAATGAGAAAATTACCATCTGGCAGCCATCACATAGCTATCCGCTTGATAATAATATGAAACCGTATATATTGCAAAAAGATACTGTCGAAGGTTGGGTTACTCCTCAAATGCAACCAGATACAATGATTTCAAACGACTTTCTAAGTGATTCTATTTTAAATTATGTATTTAGTATGTATCAATTTAGTTCGCCTGTTGATTCAGGTTCATGGTGTAACACTGATGATTCCGCCTATTTTTCAGCATACCCTCAAACAACTTTAACACTAACCACACTTAACAGCTATAGCGACTATAACACGCAGGTATTTTTATTTTTCACCAACATTAACGCCATGGTTAGATTTGATTACTGGGAATATACAAACAGTTTTTCGTATAAATATGCTCCTTTAAGTTTAAATTGTACTGCTATTGCAATTGGTGTTAAAAATGGCAATCTTTATTCTTCCTTTATTCCTATTACCATAAGCAGCAATCTTACTGTTAATTTTTCATTATCGCAAACAACAACTGCCGGGTTTATATCGCAGTTAAATGCATTGAATTAGGTCGTGTCAATAAAGTAATTTCTCTATAAAACTCCTTGCTTTTCAGGGCTTTTAAATTTTCCTTGATTTTTTGGTTCTGGAGCCTGTCCCAATTGTATCGGAATGTCAAGACAAAAGAACATTAAAAGGAAAAAGATAGTAATGATAAAGTTTGAAAATGAATAAAGCGTTAATCTAATTATTCCGCCAGCACAATAATCTTGTTCTTCTGCATTTCAACCACCCCGCTGTTAATTTCGAAGTATTGAGTGGTTTTTGCGGCATTAATAATTTTTATTTTCCCTTTGCCAAGGGTTGAAATAATAGGGGCGTGATTATTCAGTATTTCAAATGAGCCATCCGTGCCAGGCAGCTGCACAAGGCTTACTTCGCCTGAAAATATCTTTTTATCGGGGGTGATGATCTCTAGTAACATGATCTTAAATTATTAGTCAAAAATACTTAATTAATGCCAGGTAAATACATTTTTAATGAACAACTCAAAGTAGGCAGGATGCAGCTGTAGGATGCGGTTTTTTACTGCTTAGTGTTTACTGCCGCTGCCTCCTTTGCATGTATCATTTATCTTTCTTAACTTCTTTTACTTTAAACTGTCTTTTATATACAGGAATAGCATAATAAATTGAATAATTAAACCCGAAACAGGATTTTACAGTCCCTTTTCCATAACCGGGAATCCAGTAAGGTTCGGTCGGGTCTTCTTTTGTTTTGCTTAAAAGTATCCTCCATCTTAATGAGCAGCCGAGATAAAAATTCTTAAATACTTCTGCTCTTAAGCCTGCCAGCAACTCAATCCACTCAGCATTCATTGCTGTAGGAGGAAGGCTTCCATGAAAATCGCCCCAGTAATTATCTTTTATCTTTATGCTGTCGGCATGGTCGGTGTAAAAAGCATATCCAAACCGTATGCCTCCCATAAACATATCTTTATCATTGGTGCTTTTAGGACTAATTAAGTTATAGTCAACACCCAGCCTGCCATAATAACCACTAGAGTAATAATTAAACAAGGTATCTTCATGCAGTCTGATAGTGTTAACGCCAAGTTCAACGATAGGGTAAGCATTCGGAAATAACTCCATATCCAGTGAGCCTTCAAAGGTTTTTCTTTCGGGCTGAAGATAAAAAAGAGCAAGCTTCGACACATCAAAGCCAATCCTTGCATCAACTGTTCTCGTTCTGCCGGTATCAGTTTGGGAGAAAGCCATTCCTGTCCATAAGAACAGTAAAAGGCTAAAAGAATATCCTGATATTTTCCCCATACGAAGTGTTAATAGTTGAGTTGGTTACTTTAAGTGAATCGAAAAAATGTCTTGTTACGCTAACATTGGTTATATTGAATATTGTTGAAAAGCCGCATTCTTTTGAGATCAGCTGAAGATGCCGGGTATAATTTATTGTGAGTGTATCCTTTTTTTTCCCTTTGCTGTTAATGACAAATGAAGAAGAATCCATATTCATGGAAAGCGGAAGATAAATCAAAGCTTCAGCAGAATCTTTATATAAATAATACCCGGCTTTGCCTATGCCATAAATAGAAAGCGTGTCCAGCGTATCGTGCTTTGCTGAAGGCTTGTGATAAGCGTAAAATCCTATTTGAAGCAGCGAACTGGTATTTACGTCGCAGGGTGTGTCTTTACAAGAAAACAATAAAAGAATGATTATAACCAGCGAAATAAATATTTTTGATTTCATGTTGATTTTATTTTCCGATAACAGCAAACCGGAAACTGTAAACCCGAAACCGTTAACCGGAAACTGTAAAACTTACTTGGCTTCCTCGATCATTTTCTTGCCTTTTTCAATAGCTTCTTCAATGGTTCCCACCATGCTGAAAGCCATTTCGGGATATTCGTCTACGTCGCCATTCATTATCATCTTAAAGCCTTTGATGGTATCTTCTATACTGACAAAAGCGCCGGGAAGTCCCGTAAACTGTGTTGCCACGAAGAATGGCTGTGACAAGAAACGCTGCACCCTTCGTGCACGGCTTACAATAAGTTTATCATCTTCCGAAAGTTCATCCATGCCGAGGATGGCAATAATATCCTGTAATTCTTTATAACGTTGTAAAATTTCTTTTACTCTTTGTGCGGTATTATAATGTTCTGCGCCTACAATGTCGGGAGTCAGAATACGCGAAGTTGAATCGAGCGGACTAACGGCAGGATAAATTCCTAATTCGGAAATCTTGCGGTCGAGAACTGTTGTAGCATCAAGATGGGCAAATGTAGTGGCAGGAGCAGGGTCAGTTAAATCGTCAGCAGGTACGTAAATAGCCTGAACAGAAGTAATAGAACCTCTTTTTGTAGAAGTGATACGTTCCTGCATCATTCCCATTTCAGTTGCAAGAGTGGGCTGATAACCCACTGCTGAAGGCATACGCCCAAGCAACGCTGATACTTCAGAACCTGCCTGTGTGAAACGGAAGATATTATCCATAAAGAATAAAATATCCCGACCGCCAGTTTGTTCATCTCCATCGCGGAAATATTCAGCTAATGACAGCCCTGATAATGCAACTCTTGCACGTGCGCCCGGAGGTTCATTCATTTGACCGAACACAAGGGCAAGCGTAGATTTTTCTAATTCCTTTTTATCAACCAAGCTCAAATCCCAGCCGCCTTTTTCCATTGATTCTTTAAACTTTTCGCCGTACCTGATAACATTCGATTCTATCATTTCACGAAGCAAGTCGTTGCCTTCCCTTGTTCTTTCACCAACGCCCGCAAATACGGACATTCCCTGGTAGCCTTTTGCAATATTATTTATCAACTCCATAATGATGACTGTCTTACCGACACCGGCACCTCCAAATAGTCCTATCTTTCCGCCCTTTGAATATGGCTCTATCAGGTCAATAACTTTGATACCGGTATATAGCACTTCTTTCTGGGTAGAAAGGTCTTCAAACTTAGGAGGGTCACGATGAATGGAGTTCAGCTTTCCTTTTGGAACAGCTTCCATGCCATCAATAGTATCGCCTATTACATTGAATAAACGCCCCCTGATATATTCCCCGCCCGGCATTGAAATAGGTGCGCCAAGGTCAATAACAGCCATTCCCCTCGATAAACCATCAGTAGAATCCATAGCGATAGTGCGTACTGTATCTTCGCCAATATGCTGTTCACATTCAAGAATAACCCTTTGTCCGTCAGGCCTCGTTACTTCCAAAGCATCATATATGTTAGGAAGCTTTTCAACCTGTTCGAACGTAACATCAATCACAGCGCCAATGATCTGTGATATTTTTCCGTTATTAGATGACATATAAATTGATTTTATTAAACCCCTGCCAATATTTCCGCGAACGAAATTATTATATTTATTCAAATCTGACAACCTTTATCTAATAAAATTTTTGCTAATTTTGGAAACGTGCAGACACAGTGCATTTTTGAAAATTAAATACTGCAAGAGTTTTGTTGTGAAAGTTTACAGGAATATAGAAGAGTTTAAACCAAATGCTAATACTATAGCCACTATTGGTACATTTGATGGTGTACATACAGGGCATAATGTAATTATTTCAAGGGTTAAACAACTTTCATTCGAAATGAAGGGAGAATCGGTAATCATTACTTTCTCCCCTCACCCTCAACTGGTGCTGCATCCTGATGAAAAAGGCATTTACATTCTTACAACGGATGAAGAAAAAATAAAATTACTTGAACAACACGGAATAGATCATATAATAATCATGCCTTTTACAAAAAAAATTTCTTCTGTGTCCTACCTGAATTTTATCAAAGATGTCTTGATTAACACATTGCATGTTAAAAAACTGGTTATCGGTTACGATCATCATTTCGGGAATAATAGGGAAGGCGAACTACGGCATCTGGTTGATTACGGAAAACAATACCATTTTGAAGTGGAAGATATTCCCGCACAAAAAGTGGATGATATTGCAGTAAGTTCCACAAAAATTCGCAAAGCCCTCATGGCAGGAGATATGTCAGCAGCTAATAAATTTCTCGGGTATCAATACTTTTTCAAAGGGAAAGTCGTTAAAGGCGAAGGAATTGGAAGAACGCTGGGATTCCCTACTGCAAATATTGAAATTGACCATCCGTTTAAACTTGTGCCTGCACATGGAGTTTATGCTGTACTGGTCGATTACAAGGGTAAAAGATATAAGGGAATGATGGATATTGGCATGCGTCCGACATTTAACGGAATTAAACAAGTGATTGAAATAAATATTTTTAATTTTGATGAAAATATCTATTATGAGTTTTTAAACGTTACTATTGTTGAAAGGCTCAGAAGCGATATTAAATTTCCCGGCGCAGAACAGCTGAAGGAACAATTATCGAAAGACAAAATAAACACTGAAAGAATTCTTAATAAATGAATAAGATAAAAATAATAACAAGCCTGCTTTTTATGATTTTGGCTGCATGTATTCAAACACAGGCGCAATTGCTTGATTCCGCGACATTATACAAACAACCGCTTTTTGCAAGTCTTGAAATGGCCATAAAAAATCCCGATAAGGTTTACAGGCTTGATCTTCATAAGACCAAGTTGAAAGAAATTCCTAAAGAAATTTTTACACTTACCCATTTGCAGGATCTTAACCTGAGTAAAAATAAACTTACTACTATTCCCAAAGATATTGGAAAGTTAACAAACCTCCAGGTGTTAAACCTTTCCGCAAATGATATTGATACTGTTCCTCCGGAAATAGGTCAACTTGTAAATATAAGGAGACTGATACTGAATCAGAATGTAATTGCGCATCTTCCCAACACTATCGGCAACTTGACCAATATGTATTTTCTCGATATGTGGGGAAACGAATTACAGGAATTACCAAAAGAAATCTCCAAGCTTTCTAAGACATTAAAAGTAATTGATTTGCGTGTGATATCTATTAAAGATAATTTACAGGAGACAATGATTCAACTCTTGCCTAATACAAAGTTTTTGTTTTCGACAAGCTGTAACTGCAACTGATTAACTCTCTTCTGCCCAGTCGCCATTCTCCTTTAAAAGGGCTATTAATTCAGGCAGGGCGTCCTTTTCATCAATACTGCGCTTTACAAGGGTTTTGCCTTTATAAAGATTTATTTTCCCAATGCCGGCGCCAACATAACCATAATCGGCATCTGCCATTTCGCCAGGACCGTTCACCACGCATCCCATCACTGCTATTTTCAAGCCTTTCAGGTGGGCTGTAAAACGCTTGATGCGTTCAATCGTTTCAAATACATTATAGGAAGTCCTTCCGCAGGTAGGACATGAAATATATTCGGTTTTGTATATCCTTGCCCCTGTTGCCTGCAGAATATCGAAAGATGCCTTTTCAATAATCTCTCTATTTACGCTTTCGGCTTCAAGCCATATTCCATCAGCCAGACCGTCGGCAAACAATAACTCAATATCGGTAGCAGCAAACAGTTGAAATTCTTCAACAGAAATATCACAATAATTTCTTTTAATAATAACAGGGCATTTGCAATGAAATAAAATCAGTGAAAAGACCATGCTCCTGAGTTCAGCTGCAGCATGAGGATTATCGGATTCCAAAACAAGGACAGCAGTGGCATCATCTTTTATTTTCCGGATGAGTTTGTCGGTAATATCGGACTTGGCAATCCGAATAAAATTTGCCAATAATGACTTCTTTCCAGATGAAAGATAATGTTGCGCGTCAAACAGCGGATAAGAATTCTCATCCGACTTATTCCATTGGGCAGCATCAACAATAGAAGGATAATTGACTTGTAGTTCCCTGCCAAAAATATAATCAGAAGCAGTTTTTTCTATTGTATAGTCCGATGAAATAATAATAACAGGCTTATTATCCTTCCCTATATTTAACGTTTCGTTCGAAAAGCGCTTATGACATTCAAAAGGATTTATTGGAGATTCTTCAATGTTTTCAATATGCCCGTCGTAATGCCTGTTCGTGTACCTTCCGGCAAGGATTTCTGCAACAGGAATTTCTGCTTCAGGATCTTCAGTAAGCGATACGCGGATGGTATCTCCTATACCGTCTTCAAGCAAAGCGCCAATGCCTGCCGCCGATTTGATGCGCCCTTCTTCACCTGAGCCAGCTTCTGTTATGCCAACATGCAGCGGATAATCCATTTCTTCTATAAACATTCTGTGAACAAGCAAACGATATGCTGCAATCATTACTCTTACATTGCTTGCTTTCATCGAGAGCACGATGTTTCCGAAATTAAGTTCTTCGCATATATGTATAAACTCTAAAGCTGATTCAACCATTCCCATGGGAGTGTCGCCGTAACGGCTAACTATCCTGTCGGACAAAGAACCATGGTTAGTTCCTATTCGTATCGCTGTGCCGTATTCTTTGCAAATCTTTATCAGCGGGCTTATCCTGTCCCTGATTTTTTCTATCCCCTCTTCATATTCCGAATCAGTGTATTCAAATTTTTTGAAGTTCTTCTTGTCGGTATAATTGCCGGGGTTGATCCTAACCTTTTCCACAATCTTTGCAGCGTATTCGGCAACTAGTGGGTTAAAATGCACATCGGCTATCAGTGGTATATCAAAATTTCTTTTGTGCAATTCCTTTTTTATTTTTTCAAGGTTTTCGGCTTCCTTAATGCCAGGCATGGTAATCCTCACATATTCGCAGCCTGCTTCGGCAAGGCGGATACATTGTTCAACAGTTGCAATTGTATCAAGGGTGTTTGTATTTGTCATCGACTGTATGCGGACAGGGTTATGCCCTCCCATCGGAATATTGCCAATGTGCACAACCCTTGTTTTGAAACGGGAATATGCGGTAAGACTGTTGCAGTACTTGTAATCCGCTTTCACTGAAACTGTTTTGTTTGGAATACTTGCAAAGGTATAAATATTGAAATAAAAAGAAAATCAAAATACGTTATTGTTTTAAGTTTAATATTTACTTTTGCCGCAAAATAATTCAATATATAAACAACCTAAAATAGATCAATATGAAACTAAAGATTTTATCGGTGTTAGCGTTTATTATGTTTTTCTCGCTTTTTGCAAATGCACAGCAATCATCAAATGCAGAACCTGAGTTTACAAAGAGTAATTTTATTGTAAATGTAGGGGCCGCCTTTGGGTGGTACAACTATGGTGGCGATTTTTCAGGAGTGTCTGCAATGCCAGCTTTTACTTTTGGTATTGAAAAAGGCATCTTGGATATTCCCAAGATAGGTGTAGTATCAGTAGGCGGAATAGTTGGCTGGAAGCATGCTACTTATAATGATGAATATTATGGATGGTATTTGGGATTGCCATCCTATTATGATACTTATACCGAAAACGATTATATTATCGCTACAAGAGGTATTTTTCATCAAAGTATGCTAAAAATTAAAAAGTTAGATTTATATGCCGGCATTGACCTCGGGGTGCGTTTGATAAGGCAAAAATATTATGATCCTCCCACTAATACAACTTCAACATACAATGGTACTGATTTCTTGGGTGGGGCATTTATTGGTGCAAGGTATTATTTATTGGGGAATTTTTCGGCATATACTGAATTGGGTTATGGTATAGGATATTTTACATTGGGACTTAGTTATAAATTTTAAAAGTAGAAATTGAGAAAGAATAAAGGCTTTGCAAAAGCAAAGCCTTTATTCTTCAATAGTAAACCTGTCCCAGTCAAGAGCTACCCTAAAGTGTTCACGGTAAGATTGCATTTCAGCATAGGAAAGCGTGGCAATTTCAATTGCTTCTTTGTGTGAAGGAATTTGCATCATAACGTTGCCTTTCGGGTCAATTACAATCGAGTCACCTGCATGTGAATTTCCTTTCCCGTCAGTTCCCACACGGTTAACGCCTATTACATACGATTGGTTTTCTATGGCGCGTGCAATCAATAGCGACATCCATGCATTTCTTCGCTTTTCGGGCCAGTTAGCAACGAATATTAACACATCGAAATCAAATACTCCGTTCTTATGTGCATTCCTGCACCAAACAGGGAAACGCAGGTCGTAACATACAAGTGGGCGGATATTCCATTCGTTAAACTTGGTTGTTATCACTCCCCTGCCCTGTGAAAACACTTCGTGCTCGCCTGCATAACGGAATAAATGCTTTTTGTCATAATAAAAATAATTGCCGTCGGGCATCATCCATATCAGCCTGTTGTAATAGCGATTCCCTTCTTTTGACAGGACGCTTCCGCATATAGCGCAATTCTTTTTCTTAGCCTGCGCCCTCATCCATTCCGTAGTGAGACTGTCGGTATTTTCTGCGCAGGCAGCAGGATTCATGGAAAACCCTGTGTTGAACATTTCGGGAAGTACAATAAGGTCAACTGCTTCTTTAATATCAGATATTTTTTTTCCGAACATGGTAAGGTTGCCTGGAATATCTTCCCATAAAAGGATTGTCTGTATAATAGCGACTCTTATATCCTGCATAGTATCTCGGCTGCTTTATCAATGGTTTCTTCGCCTTTGGCAAAGCAAAAGCGGAGTATTTTATTTTCTGTTTTTTCGTGATAGAAAACGGAAACAGGTATGGAAGCCACTTTATATTCTTTAGTAAGCCTGATAGCGAATTCCTCTTCCATCTCATCCGATATTGCACTATAATCGAGAAGCTGGAAATATGTGCCTGACGATGGCAACAGCTTAAACCTTGACTCTTTCACAGCATTAATAAAATAATCACGCTTCTGCTGATAAAAAGAAGGGAGGCTAACATAACTGTCTCTTTCTTTCAGGAAATCAGCCACTGCATACTGAATAGGTGTGTTAACGGCAAACACCACGAACTGGTGAGATTTCCTGAATTCGGAGGTCAGGTTTTCGGGGGCAAGCACATAACCCATCTTCCAACCCGTCGTATGAAATGTTTTACCAAAAGAACTAATAACCAAGCTTCTTTCTGCAAGTTTTGGAAAACGACAAATGCTTTGATGCTCTTTTTTATCGAAGATAATATGCTCGTAAACCTCGTCGCTTAGTATTATAATATTAGTATTTGTTGTTATTTTTTCCAGCCTCTTCATATCTTCGGCCGAGAATGTGCTTCCAGTGGGATTATGTGGGGAATTGATGATGATCATACGCGTGCATTGATTCACCATTTTCTGTGTCTCATCCCAGTTTATTCTGAAATTCTTCCCGCTTAAGCGCCCGTAAATAGGAGTTCCGCCGTTTAGCAAAATGGCAGATACATAGCTGTCATATGCTGGTTCAAAAACGATTACCTCGTCACCTTCTCTTATAAAAGCCGAAATAGCGGAAAATAATGCTTCCGTAGCACCTGCTGTAACTGTAATCTCAGAGACAGGATTGTATTTTGCGCCATAGCAATACTCTGTTTTTTCAGCAATAATTTCCCTCAAAGGCATGATCCCTTGCATAGGAGCATACTGATTAAAACCTTTTTTTATGTAATGATGCACAAGTTCTTTCAGTTTATCCGAACAGTCAAAATCGGGAAAGCCCTGCGAAAGGTTAATGGCCTTATGTTCATTCGCCAATTGAGACATGATAGCAAAAATCGATGTGCCAATATTAGGAAGTTTGGAAGGAATAATGTCGGGAAATATTGTCATTAGTTTTAATCCTTTAATATGAGGTAATGCAAAAATAATTAATTATTGAAAAAAAGCAAGTATTGAAAATTCATTAATGATATTTTGATACAAATGATTAGTTTTGTCTGTGCAAAATTTCATTTAGCATGAGGCGTTCTTGTTTTTTAATCAAATAATATGAAGACTATACACGATCACGATTTTAAGGGAAAAAGGGTTATTATCCGTGTTGATTTTAATGTGCCGTTAAATCATAACAGGCAGGTTACCGATGATACACGTATCCGTGAATCGCTCCCCACTATCAAAAAAATATTAGGCGATGGGGCTTCAGTGATTTTAATATCACATCTTGGCCGTCCAAAAGGCGGATTTGAAAATGATTACTCACTTACGCCGATAGTTCCTGTACTTACAAAACTTTTAGGAAGGAACATTATATTCACCCGCGATCTTTTCGGGCAGAAAACGATGGATGTATGCTCCAAGTTGCAGCCGGGTGATATTGTAATGCTGGAAAACATACGTTTTTATCCTGAAGAAGAAGCAGGAAGCGATGGGGAATTTGCAAAGAATATCGCTTCGTTGGGTGATGCATATGTAAACGATGCGTTTGCTTCTTCACACAGGGCGCATATGTCTGTAAGCGTTCTTCCAAAATATTTCCCAAACGATAAATATTTCGGTCTTCTGCTTGCCAACGAATTAAATAATCTTGACAAAATTTTACTCGATGCAAAGTCACCGTTCACTGCAATCATAGGCGGGGCAAAAGTTTCGAATAAAATCGGAATTATCAAGAACCTTATCAACAAAGTGGATAATATGATTATTGGCGGAGGTATGGCGTTTACTTTTATCAAAGCCCTTGGAGGAAGAATTGGCAATTCATTATACGAAGAAGACTGGATTACTGCAGCAAAAGATATGGTTCAGGAAATGATGCTGAAAGGAGTGAATCTTTATCTCCCTACAGATG
>JBEKEO010000012.1:0-36402 GCA_050013795.1 Bacteroidales bacterium | reverse complement strand
AGTTTTTCTATGTTATTTCTCAGAAGAAATCTTCCATCCCTTGCCTTTGTTAATTTTTCAGGAAGTACTTTCTTTCCTTCTTCAATGATTTGCTTTGTATTTGTCCTGTAAAGCGATTCATAATTGGCATACCATTCCTTATGTACATTCGCCATTTCAGCAGCAATCATTAACCTGTGAAGATGATTTATTTCTTCAATATCATCAAAAAGTTTTATTCTTTTTATTAATATACCCTTGTTTTCAAGCTCTTTTAATTGCTTGTGAAACTCGACAATAATATCATTCGATGGCTGTTCAAGATATTTGCCATCTGGAACACCAATAATAAAGGAATTACTTGTTTTACCAACAGAAGAAGTTTTCCAGTTGCTACAAAGAACAGAAGAAGCTAAAATGCATCCATCAATATCCTGGGTGAAAAATCCAATATGGTCGGCTGATTGTGAAAATGGAATTACCCCATCTGTTGATATTCTTCCATAACTTGGCTTAAAGCCTATAACTCCACAATAAGCAGCAGGTCGTAACACCGAACCAATAGTTTGCGTTCCGAAAGCAAAAGGTGTAATTCCCGCTGCCACAGCAGCAGCAGAGCCGCTGCTGGAACCGCCGGGAGTGTGCGCTGTATTACATGGATTTTTAGTTGGTCCAGGTTCAAAGTATGCAAATTCGGTAGTAACTGTTTTTCCCAGAATCAAAGCGCCTTGATCTTTCAGCATAGTTACACAGGTAGCCTCTATTCCTTCGAATAATTTAGCCGGTAGATTTGAACCACAATGAGTTTCAAAACCATCGGTTCTGAATATATCTTTTACGCCAATCGGAATACCAAAAAAAGGAAGGCGTTTATTTATATCGGGATACTTCGCAATTAATATTTCAGCGTCTTTTAATAAACGATTTCTCCTGTTTTCTTCAGGAATAAGAGATAAAATCTCAGGTTCAACTTTATCAATGCGACTGTTGATAAAAGATATCAGATCAATATCGCCGCTCCTTAATTTACTTGCCGTTTCAGATAATGAGAGGAAAGAGGTGTTCATTTAAATTACTCCTTCTTTATTCAGATCTTCAATTTCTTTATCCGTGTAGCCAAGCAATTCTGAATATATTTTTCGATTATGTTCTCCAATAGCGGGAGCAGGTTTTCTGTTGTGTTCTTCTGCTATTGAAGACATTTTGATCGGGTTCCCTGCAATTTTAACTCTGCCTGCTTTTTTGTCTTCCACTTCAACTATCATATTTCGTGATAATACTTGTGGATTGACCATAACCTTATCTATAGTGTTAATAGGGCTATAAGGTATCTGAACTTTTTCAAAAATTTCAAACCACTCTGTTGTATCTTTCTGAATGAATATCTCTGCAAGTATGGGTTCAAGTTCCTTTATATTTTTTGTCCTTAGTCCGTTTGTAGCAAAACGCACATCTGCAATCAGGTCTTTTCTATTAATACAGCAGCAGAATTTGTTCCACAGGTTATCATTACCCATTGCAATTACAAAATAACTGTCCTTTGCCTTAAATGCCTGGAAAGGAGTGATTGTTGGATGCCTGTTGCCGATAGGTTCTGGCGATTTCCCATCAACCTGAAAACGAGCCAGTGCGTTTTCGAGAATAGAAACCTGACAATCAAGCATGGAAATATCTATTTTTTGTCCTTCGCCTGAAATTGTGCGCTGGTAAAGGGCCGCATTAATTCCGATAGCAGTGTAAAGAGAAGCTGTTATATCTCCAAGCGACATTCCAACGCGTGTAGGAGAACTATCCGGCCAGCCAGTAATACTCATAATTCCACCCATTGCCTGAGCAAGAATATCATAAGCGGGCTTTTGCGAATAAGGTCCGGTATGACCAAAGCCAGATGAAGCGGCATAAATTATTTTTGGATTAACTTGTTTCAATACATCATATCCAAGCCCCAGTTTTTCCATAGTTCCCGGCCGATAATTTTCAATGATGATATCGAATTGCTTTACAAGATCAAGCAAAATCTTTTTCCCTTTTTCGCTTTTAAGGTTAAGGGAAATGCTTTCTTTTCCACGATTGATGCTTACGAAATAAAGGCTCTGTTCATTTTTAAATGGACCGAAAGCTCTGGCATCATCACCTGTTTCGGGAACTTCGACTTTTAGGATATAAGCACCAAGATCGTTCAATATCATAGTACAAAAGGGTCCTGCAAGCACACGGGTGAGATCGAGAACCTTTATGTCTTCTAATGGTTTGCTCATTTTTCTTTTTGATTTAATATTGCCATCGCAACTTTTTCAGCTGTGATTGGCATTGATTTAATTCGAATTCCAAAAGCATCATCTATTGCGTTAGCTATCATTGGTGCAGCTGGAAGCATAGTATGTTCTCCAACACCGCGTGCACCGTAAGGGCCATCAGGCTGTGCCACTTCTACTATTATCGGAACTATTTCATCAGGAATATCCAATGTAGTAGGTAACTTATAATCTGTGAAATTCGGATTTAATAATTTACCATGGTTATCAAATCGCATGTCCTCATATAGCACTGTTGCAAGACCCTGAACAATACCACCAACGATTTGTCCTTTCACAAGATCCGGGTTAATTGCTTTACCAACATCAAGTGCTTCGACCACTTTAAGCACTTTCATTTTGCCGGTATCTTTGTCGATTTCCAGAAGCATAGCAGCTGCACCAACAGTATAGTGCACATTTGGATGTCCGCCCTGGCTGGTTTCAGGATCTGCATTGGTTGAAGTAAATTCAGGCATAAAAGTCCCGCGACCGTTGATTGGCCCACCTTTGAAAGTGCCGTCTTCAGTCATGATTCCGTTTATAACAAAACTTTTTAACGGAAGTTCCCATTCAGGCTTTGTTGAACATTTTACTTTTTCATCTTCCAGGAAAAGCATATTGGCGGGTAATCCAAGAGCACGTTCAACCAGTTCAAAGATTTGGTCTCTTGCATCAATTGCAGCTTTTTTAACGGCATTGCCACAGCCCCAAGTAACATGTGAACCAACGGTTTGCCATTCATAAGGATTCCGATCTGTGTCTGGAGTTTCAACTCTTATTTTAGCTGGAGGAATGGATAACACCTCCGCTGCAACCTGCGCCATTACTGTCAACAAGCCCTGGCCAATATCCATACCGGAAATTAAAATATTTAAACTAGCATCTTCATTGAATTTTAAAAACGCTGAAGACGAAGCATTGGGTGGCATGGCAGGAGCTTTCCATAGCAATGAAAAACCTTTGCCCAACACAGTATTAGGATTCTTTGAAATTTCCTTTTTACCCCATTCTATTTCTTTTGCAACTTTATCAATACACTCTAGGAGTCCATTGGGATTCATGTGTGCACCATAAGCTAGTGTATCATCTACCGTTATCGCATTTTTCTTGCGCAATTCAACAGGATCAATGCCAAGATGTTTGGCAATACGATTCATATGTGATTCCAATCCGAATAAAAATTCTGAATACCCGAAACCCCTGTATGCGCCGCCTGGAGGTAGATTCGTATAAATACAATAAGAATCAATTGAAAGATTTGGCACTCGATAGGGTCCAGTAGCAGAGAGCCCAACAGAATTTACTACGTTAGCTCCATATTCAACATAAGCGCCGGCATCCCAGTATAGTTTGTGGTCAAGGGCGGTAATTGTTCCGTCATTTTTTACTCCTATCTTAAGTTTTGCAATAACCCCAAGCCTTTGATAGGTATTATAAAATTCCTGTTCACGTGACCAGAGAATTTTTACAGGCGATCCTTTTAATTTTGTTGCAAGCGCAGCTGCAAGTATTTCCATTGTAACTCCGGCTTTTCCACCAAATCCGCCTCCAACATAAGGAGCAATTACTCTTACATCTTTATGAGTAAATCCCAGTGAAGACAAAGCTTCTGCAAAAAGATTCCGTTGAGTATTTGGAGATTGTGAAGATGCCCAAACCGTAAGCCTTCCAGAGTAATCTACTTTGCCAATAGCTGAATGAAATTCAATGGCGCAATGTGCATACCGTGGAACAAAATAAGTATCTTCCAAAATATAATCAGCATCAGCGAATCCTTTATCAAGATTACCTTTTCTTGTCTTGCGGTGATGTGCAATATTTGTATTTGCTTTTGGGAAAAACCAGGGAACATGTGGATAGTCGCCAAGTTCAGGATGAAGGATGGTTGCATTGGGTTCAATGGCTTTCATCTGGTCGAGAACTTCAGGAAGTTCTTCGTATTCCACTTTTACAAATTTTGCTGCATGTTTTGCAGTCTTAGCATCACGTGCAACAACAGCGGCAACCTGTTCTCCGATAAATCGCACTCTGTCCTGTGCAAAAACAAAACGGTCTTTCATATAAAGGCCGAACTTGAAAGGAAAATCTTTGCCTGTAAAAACAGCAACGACACCCTCAATTTTTTCTGCTTCAGAAGTATTAATATTTTTAATAAGTGCATGTGCTTTTGTACTTTCAACGATTTGAGCAAATAACAATGTTGGTCCAAAATCTATATCATCAGCAAAAACAGCAGCACCGGAAATTTTCTCTTTTCCGTCAATCCTTGTAACAGATTTTCCGATATATTTTAATTCATCCATGATCTATTCTTTAGTTGAACAACTACACACAGCATCAATAATAGGCATGTAACCAGTACATCTGCAAAGGTTTCCGGCAAGTGCTTCCTTTACTTCGTCTTTAGAGGGATTGGAATTTTCATTCAATAATTCAGTAGCTGAAATTATAAAGCCCGGTGCACAGAAACCACACTGAAAAGAATTATTATTATCAAATGCTTTCTGGACAGGAGAAAGATCATGTAGCGACAAACCTTCAACAGTAACTATTTCGTGACCATTCACTTCAATGGCTAAAATCAAACAACTGCGAACGCCTTTGCCATCAAGTAATACAGAACATGCACCACAATCGCCACGATCACAACCACACTTGGGGCTTTTCATTCCGAGCTTATCGCGCAGTACGTCCAGCAATACTTCTCCCGGATCAACCCCGATGCTTCGTACCTCATTATTTAATTTGAATGTTATCTTTTCCATACAGGAATTATTTATTTAATTCTGCAATCACTTGTCTAATGCCTCTTTCAAACATCACTTTCATCATATGTGTACGGTATTCTTTAGTTGACCTGATATCAGTAATGGGAGAAATCTCTTCTTCAATTATTATTTTAGCCTTTTCAATCAGTTCATCAGTGATATCCCGAGCATTCAGCAATTCTTCAAGTCGGATAGATTTTTTAGGAACCGGTCCGACTGCACAGAATGCAATACGAAAAGTTTTATTTGCAAAACCTATTATACCAATTCCTGCCTGTGCAAGATCCTCTCCTGAATAACGTCCAAGTTTACCATAATACACAGCATTTTTTTCCTGTGGAATAGGAACAATAATTTTATCCACGAATTCATCAGGATTACGTATAGTTTTCTTGGGACCTGCAAACCATTGATAAATAGGTACCCTGCGTTCTTCCTTCAGATTATTTATGCAAACCAGTGTATTGTAATTTAATAATGCAGGACCTGAATCCAGAGATGGAACTGCTGAACAGATATTGCCAACAATTGTCGCCCTGTTACGTGTTCCGACAGAGGCAACTGTTTTCGCAGCTTCCCAAATTAATGGCAGTTTTGTCCTGATAAGTTTGGAATTGATAAGATCTGTAAATGTGACGTTTGCCCCTATATGAACAGCGTTTTCTTTTCTGACAATTTTCCTAAGTTTTTCAATTCCCTTGATATCAATGACAAGATCAGGTATTTCAAGACCTTCTTTTATTTTAACAACAAGATCAGTCCCTCCGGCAAGTATACGTGCTGAATTACCATGCGTTGCAAGTAATTTCAGAACTTTATTGATGGTTTCGGGTTTCTGATACTTGAAATCGTGTGTTATTGGCATAAATTAAAATTTAAAATCACAATTACGGAGTAACAGCAATAACTCGGCACATAGATGATTCAAGCTCTATTCCTCTTAACGGGAACAAGCCGATCCATACTCTTTTGTTATTAACTTTATCTATATCGCCACCAATATTTTCTGCATGTACCAATCCTTTCGGAAATAATTTGATATGCATTACCTGGTAATATTCATCAGCTGGAAATAGTTCATCCCATGTTTTACAATATTTTGCAATAATTTTTTCTTCAGCTTCTTTAAAACGTTTGGGATGCCAGTCACGAATAATGGTATTCATAGGATGGTCTGCACTTCCGCAATCCACGCCTATCCATTTAATCTTCATTTTCAAAGCCCATTTATGAAAGTCAGGACTTGGTCCGGGATGTTTCACAAAATAGCGTAATTCATCCGATTCGGGCTGATCCCATGCATATTTGTGATAACCGGTATTGATAATAAGAATATCACCTTCTTTGATTTCAGCTTTATTCATCAGCATCTCAGGGGTGTACAGATCATAATCACCAACCTGATCGGAAATATCAACAACAACACCCGGACCATACCAGAAATCAAGAGGAGTATCGCCAATGGTGCGACCACTGGAATGAAAATGGATCTCACCGTCAATATGGGTTCCAACGTGGTTGCTGGTTTTAATGATCTGTCCATTTGCACCTTGTCCCATATGTGCTCCTGCTATACGCTTAAAATATTGTATCCCAAGCGGCATATAGCTTGGCCATGGAGGAGTGTGAATACTTAAACGTTGTGTAAGATCGTGAACTTTTACATCATTCATTACATTAAAAAATTCTTCAATTTTCATTTTTTATTCTCCTATATGTTTAAAATATTATTATTTCAATGTTTCCGCAAAGCCTTCGAAAGCTTTAACAAATGGTTCTATTGGGGCACTCAATACTCCAGCCCCAACCTGACCGACTCCAGGGTTTTTATGCGCTACACCTGTATCAATAAACGGAGTTAAGGATTTATCTATTACCTTAATGACATCTATACCAGTTGGGGTTCCTCTAAAATTCAGATAAGGAATCTGGTACATATTATTTTCTGCTGCTGTTATTTCATACATCTGCATGGTATAACTAATTGCATCTTTTGCGGAGCCTCCAACGAATTGAACAATAGCCGGAGCTGCAGCAATAGCAAATCCCCCAAGTCCTCCAGTTTCTGTAATAGCACTGTCTCCAATATCCGGATTTGCATCTGCTTTCGTATATCCGGGAAAATACAAAGCATCCGGAACAAGCGCAGGGCCCGTAAACCATTTATCTCCAGTTCCTGAAAGCTGTACTCCGAAATCAGTACCGTTGCGAGCCATAACAACCACCACACTGCTGTTTTTAATATTTCGTGCAGGATCTAAAACAGCTTTGGAAGCAGGCATTGAAAGATTCAGGAAAAAATGATCGTTACCATTAATGAATTCCAGCACTTTTGCCGCATCTTCAGTATTGTCAGTGGTTCGCATTATAGCGGGAGCAATCGCTCTAAAGAACAATGAAGTCCCTGCACGGTTCCTGTTATGCACTTCATCGCCCATGTGCAGCGCTTGTGCGATCATATTTTTTAAATCAATGTGGCCAAGTTTTTCAACAGCCCTTTTCAATGTTGGATATAGTACTTGTTCCATCCATTTCAATCGAATTATAACATCTTCGCCAAACGCACCATAACGTAATACCTTGCCCAATCCTTCATTCAATGTGCAATAAGCATAATTTCCGAAAGTCTCATTTTTAATAATGAAGACAGGCATTGAAGGTGATATAATTCCAGCCATAGGTCCAACCGAAGAATGCTCATGACATGGTGCAAATTCAATTTTTCCTGAAGATGCGATCTTTTCTGCTTCTTCAATATTCTTTGCCATACCTTCGTAAATCAAGGCACCCATAATAGCGCCACGAGTAGGTCCGCACATTCTGTCCCATGTAATTGGAGGGCCGGAGTGAAGAATCATATTTTTCTTCATGCCCGGAATTACATTTATAGCTATATCGAGACCAACAAGAACGGGCATTCCTTTCAGAATGATATCCGTGGCTTTTTTATTTGCAGCTGTAATTTTATCCGAATTGGTTTCAATCAGGTTTAAATATTCCGGCTTCACATTGACCGATGGTTTCCAGTCAACATTAACTGTTTCAACACCGCTGTGTTTAAGGTTTTCGGCAAAAGATGACAAGCCGGTATTGACGACCTTCAAATCTTTTCCAAATAAATCATTTATTGACATTTTATACCTCCGAAAAAAAAGAGTGTAAAGTTACGAAATTCCGAGCCCTTTGTAAAGGAAAAACCGAATTATTATGTATTATTTTATAATATATGCTGCGAGTTTGCTTGCCGCCGCATTCGATTGCATTACCTGAACCCCTGCATTTTCAAGTTGTCTTTTAACTTCCGCCCTATTCTGTGGATCGTTTTCTGTACCTGTTATAGAGCATATGATGGTTATATCAGGAGAAATTTCCTTCGCTTTATTAATAGCAGGAACAAGTTCAGATGCAGGATTCATATTTGAACCATAACCCAAAACCACATCAAGCAATATTACTGCAACTTCAGGATCGGAGGCTTCTTCAACGATCTTTTTATTTCGCAGGGAAAAATCAATCATGGGATGTGGGCGACCAACAGTGAATTCATCATCACCCATATCCACCACCGAATTTTCTTTGCTTTTCCATGCATCCTTCAGTTGAAATTCTTTATTCAATGGGGTGTTGCTGTAAACATAGCCAATATGTTCTTTTAGAATAAGTTGTGTTTCATCACAAAGCGTTCCTCCGCTAAACAGTCCCCGCAAATACTTCTGTGTTTTCTTTCGATGATTTGAAGCTAAGGTCTTAATAGTTTCTTCAGTTTTTTCAAGTACTGATTTAATATCTTCTATCTCCTTCCCCTTTGATAAGGCCACTGCTATCAATGCTGTTTCTTCAAGTGTTGAGGCCGGTATAGCGCTTGAATTTTTAATTACTTCAGTGTTTCCGCCAATAAAGATGGCAACAACAGGTTTTTTTATTTTACATATTTCGGCTGCAATTTTTTTCAATACTTCTTCATAAGGTGGTTTTGAAACAAGTACGATAACTTCTGTTTCTTTGTCTTCATTCAGCGCCTGCAATGCCTGTAAGAACATGATGCCTCCAATTTCTTTTTTCACATCGCGTCCGCCTGTGCCTATGGCTTGTGAAATTCCAGCTCCTTCGTTTGAAGTGATACAACTGATTTCCTGCAGTCCAGTGCCCGAAGCTGCAACAATTCCAATATTTCCCTGATTCACAACATTTGCAAATGCTAAAGGTGCACCATTAATAATAGCTGTTCCGCAATCGGGACCCATAATTAGCAAACCTTTGGAAGCTGCATATTGCTTTAATTTCAGTTCATCTTCAATGCTGACATTATCCGAAAAGATCATCACATGCAACCCTTTTTTCAGAGCTTTCATGGCTTCGCGTGAAGCATATTTACCGGCTACAGAGATCAGTGAAAGGTTGGCTTCAGGCATTAACTTAATAGCTCCTTCAAAACTCTTTGGCGAATAATCATTAGCGCTATCATCATTGTTTCTGAATTTTTTGAAAATAGTTTGAATATTGTCAAGAATGTCTGCTGCTACTTTTTCTGTTTCAGCTTTAATACATACCAAAAGGTCATTATCCGTAGTATCTTTAAATTCTGGGAGCATTAGTCCTGAATTCTGCAATATCGCTTTGTTCTCGCGTGAACCCATTATCACTGACGATTCAATCACTCCTTTTGTTTTATTAAGCTCCTCTGTAACAACCATTAGTGTAATAGAATCCAGGTACTCTCCGCTTAAGATCTTTCCTTTAATGATAGACATTTTACTTGTTTTTTATATCAAAAAATCATGAAGAAAAAAGATAAAAAACCACCTATATCTATTATTCAATAGGTGGTTTTTCTTCTGTGTAGCCCCACCAGGAATCGAACCTGGATTTAAAGTTTAGGAAACTTCCGTTCTATCCATTGAACTACAGGGCCTTTTTTGTTTATTTTATTGTACTTCCGTTAATAAAATCTTTTGTTGGAGAAACAAAACAAAGTTCTCCCTTTTCATTTTCGGCCATCAGTATCATTCCCTGTGAAGGAATACCTTTTATGGTTTTTGCCTGCAAATTTACTAAAATTACGACTTTCTGACCTAAAATTTTTTCAGGATTATAAAACTCAGCAATTCCAGATACAACGGTTCGTTTATCTATGCCGGTATCGATGGTGAGTTTTAAAAGCTTCTGTGTTTTTGCAATCTTTTCGGCGCTTAATATGGTTCCGGTACGGATATCCATTTTAATAAAATCTTCATATGCAATATCATTTTTTATTGGCGCCATGATAACACTTTTTTCTTCGTTAGCTGTTTTGGTATTTAAAAGTTTTTGAACCTGCATTGCGATGGCATCATCTTCCACTTTTTCGAATAATAATTCAGGTTTTCCAAGCAGGTGTTCGGGTTTAAGAAGGTCTGTTTTGCCAAAAGATTCCCATGTGAGCTTTTTAATGTTCAGCATTTGCAAAAGTTTTTCTGCTGAAAATGGCAGAAAAGGCTCCATGGCAATTGTCAGGTTCGCGCAAATCTGTAAAGAGATATTTAATATTGTTTTGACACGCTCAGGATCGGTGTTGAAAATTTTCCACGGTTCGCTATCTGCAAGGTATTTATTGCCTAGCCTAGCCAGGTTCATCAATTCTGATAGCGCTTCACGGAACCGATATTGTTCAATGCTGTCGGATATGCGTGATGGAAATTCGGCAATGGCTTTTAGCGCTTCATCATCCTGTTTTGTTGGAGTTGTTCTGGCAGGAACTTTTCCTTCGAAATATTTTTGTGTCAACACCAATGCGCGGTTTACAAAATTTCCAAGAATAGCCACCAGCTCACTGTTATTTTTCAGTTGGAAATCTTTCCATGTAAAATCATTGTCTTTGGTTTCGGGGGCATTTGAACAAAGCACATAACGCAGCACATCCTGCTTTCCGGGAAACGCCTGAAGATACTCATGAAGCCACACCGCCCAGTTGCGGGAAGTGGAGATTTTATCCCCTTCAAGATTCAGGAATTCATTGGCCGGCACATCATCCGGAAGGATATATGAGCCCTCGGCATGAAGCATAGCCGGAAATACGATGCAATGAAAAACAATATTGTCTTTTCCGATAAAATGAACAAGCTTGGTTTCCTTATCTTTCCAGTATATCTCCCAGTTTTTCTTCTTTTCAATTGCCCATTCTTTGGTTGCAGAAATATATCCAATAGGCGCATCAAACCAAACGTACAATACTTTTCCGGCAGCTTCTTTCAATGGTACTTTCACGCCCCAGTCCAAGTCGCGGGTAACCGCACGCGGCTGCAATCCCTGATCGAGCCATGATTTACACTGACCATAAACATTTGTTTTCCATTCTTTATGGCCTTCCAGTATCCATTGTTTCAGCCAGGGTTCATATTTGTCAAGTGGAAGATACCAGTGCTTGGTTTCTTTCATTATGGGCACATTGCCACTCAAAACAGATTTAGGATTAATCAGATCGGTTGCATTCAAAGACGTGCCGCACTTTTCGCATTGGTCACCATATGCCCTGTCGTTGTTGCAATGAGGACAGGTGCCGGTAACGTATCTGTCGGCAAGAAATTGTTTGTTTTCTTCATCATACAGTTGTTCGGATGTTTTTACAAGAAATTCCCCTTTATTATAGAGCGTGGTAAAAAATTCAGAAGCGGTTTCATGATGGATTTTATTAGAAGTACGGGAATAAATATCAAACGAAATGCCCAGTTCTTCAAAGGATTTCTTAATGATGTTATGATATTTATCAACTATTTGCTGAGGGGAGACGCCTTCCTGCTTTGCTTTTATGGTGATAGGAACGCCATGTTCGTCGGAACCTCCGATGAAAAGCACATCTTCGCCCTTTGAACGAAGATAGCGAACATAAATATCTGCCGGAATATACACCCCTGCAAGGTGCCCAATATGAATTGGCCCATTGGCATAAGGCAAAGCAGAGGTTATGGTATATCTTTTAATTTTTTTATTTTGCTCCATCAGAGAAATTATTATTAACTTTATTCGATTTTTAATGCGAGCAAAGTTAAGAATTAATTTATTTTGCATTGTTTAATAACGTTTCAGAATTAATCATTAAAATAATATAAAATGGCAGCTGCAAAAACAACCAGTATTCCGAAAGACAATATGAAAAGCCTTGATTACCATTTAAAAAACGTTCTGCTGGGCAACCGTAAATTTGAGAATGTATACCAGTCGCTCACCCGCATGATACTTGGCGATAACCAGAAAATGGAAAAAGTTACGGTGAATGGTCGCTATACCTATGATTTCAAAGTCTTCCGACAGGGGAGTAAGCATATCATCGGCATGTATGATGAGATCAATAGTTTTGTTTCTTTTGTGAAAGATGCTGCCGAAAACGGATCATCAAAGGAAATGGCATTCATCCTGATAGGGGAGCCGGGCAACGGAAAAACATTTTTCGTTGATCATTTAAGCACGCTTTACCGTAATTTTATTTCTCACCAGGAAAACAGGAGATATACATTCCGCTTTACCAATCTTGATAAGATAGGCGGATATGGAAAGATCACGCAGATAGAATCGCAGACATATGAAGACCCGATGATCATAGCGATGAACCTGTTCGAGGCTAAAGAAGACAATTTAAGATTCTTATCAGAAACCGGATTCAAGGAGAAACAGATTGAGGAATTGTATAAGAACTACCGTCCACTTGGTTCCTGCACCTATTATATCCTTAACCAGATAAAAAATTATTGCGACGGAGATATTAATAAAATAAAGGATTTTATTGAAATAGTTACCGTCCCTGTTAGTGAATCAAGGGGAACGATAACCGGTAAATATGCTGCCAAAGATAAGATCACCTCATCTGCAGCCGACTTAATCGGGGAAGAATCCATTACCCGCTTATTGCATGTTACCGAAACCGATCATCCTTACCGCTTCGATCTGAGAAGAGGAGCATTGGCAAGGGTGGCAGGCGGCGGAATACACTTTGCCGATGAAATATTTAAAAACAAAAGAGACCTTGTACAGGTTTATTTGGGCGTGATACAGAACAGGACCATCGAAATAGAAGGGTACAAATGGCCACTGGATACGCTGATTATAGCGACAAGCAACAATTCGGAATTTGCACATTTCCTTGAAGAAAAAGAACAAGCCCCTATAGTTGACAGGTGCAGACTGACCTATATGTCGCACAATACAAATTACAAACTTCAGCAGGAGCTTACATTCTATGCTATCGGCAACAGGGACAAAACAACATTCACGAACGAAAAACTGCATATCGATCCAAACCTTAATTACGCCATTTCAATTTCTGTGGTACTGACCCGAATGCCTGCTTCCGATAAGCTTGAACCTGTTGAAATGATGAAGCTTTCAGCAGGCGATGTGGCCGGAGAAAAGAGCATAAAAACATTGAGCGAGGTCATCAGCGATTTAAATAACGACCCCGATATTACAAAGCGTTTCGGGCAAAAAGGTTTGGGACACAGGAATCTCGGGCGCGCCCTTCAGGTATTGCTTGAGCGTTCCGAAACACAGGAAGGCAAATGCATGTATGCCGGCGATGTGTTCAAGGCAATGGAAACAGTGGTGCTTGATTATGTCCAGAACCCAAACGACAGGACAAAATACTTCAATGATATTAAGCTGGCCAAAGAATTATACAGGAAAAATGTGATGACCACGATCTTCAACGCTTACATGGACGAACCCAATGCCGTTGAAAAAGATGTGATGAGTTATGTGAATATGGTCATCGGCGTGGATGCCAAGAACCTCGGGCCTGACAAGATATGGACATACCAGGATCCGCAGACCGGGAAACTGGTTCCGCTGAAGATAGATGAAGCATTCATCAATAGCGTGGAAGAACGACTAGGGCTGAAAAATGACGAGCAGAAGCAAAGTTTCAGGACGACCATA
Organism: Bacteroidales bacterium; assembly: GCA_050013795.1. GTDB lineage: Bacteria > Bacteroidota > Bacteroidia > Bacteroidales > CG2-30-32-10 > CAWHOW01. The sequence continues at coordinate 22,454 of JBEKEO010000012.1, read as the reverse complement.
ACCAAGATCTATGGGCAGAAGATGATCAAAGACCCGTCCTATACTTTCATGGACAATAACGACCTGGTAAAAGCCGTTACGGATGTGCGACTGAAATCGGATATCGCCGGAGCCGGAAGCCTGGTGGGAGCTTTATCGAACAGGACCAACGAAGAAAATCAAAAACTATACAGCAGGATGATCGATACCATGATGAAGAAACTGGGTTACTGCAATACCTGCGCTGAAAAGACCATTGAATATTTCTGCACTCACGATGATGCAAATTAATTTTCAAAGCAAGATCCGAGGAATAGATGGCAGAAAATATTTTCAAATTATATAAACAATTAAAACGTAAGGGCATCAGCGACGAACAGCTTGCTGTTATTGAACGCGAGCTGGATCAGTATAACAGGAAAAAAGAAAGAGATAAAAACAGCAACAAGGAAAAATTAGCAGTTGACTCTCTTTATGACAAAAATGATTTCGACCTGTTCATCGGCATCGTAAAAAAGACAGACCATACGCTTTCCTTGCAAACACTGGATGATCTTCTTGACAGAGATAAAAAACGTGAAGAAGACGGATTCCCGAGAAGGATAAAGATAGGGAAGTTCATCAAGCCGGAAAAAGGGAAGAAAGAGAAAATAGTTTTAGTGCCTACCACTACCGAACCTAAATTCTATCACGATAATTCGGTTACCGAAAAAGAAGATGAAACCGGCGGATCGGGCGAAGGCGAAGAGGGAGATGTATTAGGGGAAAAGCAAATAGACCCAACCGAAGGCGAAGGCGATGCAACCGGAGCAGGACAGGGCGAAGGCGCTGAACATGATATTTCTTCCGATGCTTTTGACCTGGGCAAGGTACTTACAGAGAAATTTGAACTGCCTAATTTAAAGACCAAAGGGAAAAAGGTTTCCCTTACAAAATTCCAGTACGACCTTACGGATAAGAACCGCGGCTTCGGACAGCTGCTGGACAAAAAAGATACCATCAAAAAGATCCTTGAAACCAACATACTGCTTGGGAGGCTGAACATAGATGAAGACTTTTCCACCGAAGACCTGGTGGTAAACCCGCAGGACAAGATCTACCGCATCATGTCGAGGGAAAAGGATTTTGAAGCGCAATGCGTGGTTTTCTTCATCCGCGATTATTCCGGTTCTATGCAGGGAAAGCCTACGGAAGTGATCGTTTCGCAGCACCTTCTCATTTACAGCTGGCTGATGTACCAGTACCAGAATAATGTTACGGTAAGGTTTATTTTGCATGATACCGATGCCAAAGAAGTAAAGGATTTCTATACGTATTACAAATCGGCTGTTGCCGGAGGTACCAGTGTTTATGCTGCTTATGAATTTGTTGCCGATATTATTGAAAAAGAACAGCTGGCAAAGGACAACAACATTTATATCTTTCACGGCACCGATGGCGACGACTGGGAAGAGAACGGCGAAAGAGCCCTTGCGGCCATCCGGAAGATGCTGAAAGATATCAGCAGGATGGGCATTACCGTAGCCAAGAATTCGTGGACCTCGCTGGAAAAACCAACTACCGTTGAAAACTACATCACGGAATCCAACCTGCTTAAAGAGAAGCCCGACCTGATTCAAATGGATGCTTTCCCTGCTGAAGAAGCTACCGAGGACAGAATTATTGAAGGAATAAAAATTTTGATAAATTAATATTATCAATCATCAGAAAAAAATAAATGTACCTGATAGACCAGCATACAAAAAAAATCATGGAGGAATGCAAGGAGCGCGCACGAGTTGCGGGGCTTTCCTTCAACGATGAAACGCTGGAATATATAGTTACCAACAGAGACATGATAAGCCTTTCTCCAAAGAACATGATTCCTACATTGTATGAATACTGGGTACATGATGTTGAAGTGCTTAAGGAACAGGGGAAATACAAGCTTTATCCAAATAACCCATACGAAACAGTCATCAATTCACGGCCTGCCATTTCATTTTATAACGACAACAATCCTGACTGGCTGAATATTATGATATTCTACCATGTACTGGCGCATATTGATTTCTTCCAGAACAATATCCTTTTTGAAAATACATGGAAAGATGATTTTGTAGGGATGGCCCTGGCTGACAAGCGCCTGATAGAAAGTCTTCGCAGCAAGCATGGTCGCTGGGTAGATTATATTATTGAGTTCGGCCGAAGCATTGATAATATTACCGGATATTTCAGGGAACTACCCAAGCGCAATCTGGTGGAAGAAAAAAAGCCTTCTTCCAAGTTGAACTATTATTTTGAAATATTCCTGCAGGAAGTCCTGAAAGCTTCACAGCACCAAATATTCAAAGAAATTGACAGGTTCAATCATATCGGTCAGGTTAATTCAGAAATGGCAGAATCGGTATTCTTTTCAGAGGTAAGGGTTAAATATCCCGAGTTTCAAATGATGTATGATAATTATAAAGGAGCGAAACATGAAACGGTTGATATTTTAGAGTTTATTTGCAGGCATTCTCCGTTTCTGAAAAAAGAGGAGAATGTCTGGATGCAGTCGGTATTAACCATTGTCAGGAATACATCATTATACTTTGCCCCGCAGATACGCACAAAAATAATGAATGAAGGATGGGCAAGTTATTGGCACGATACGTTATTCCGCCAGGATGAACGCATCGAGGGGCACGAAGTGGATTATGCTCGTGTAAATGCAGGTGTTACGGCTATATCAAGGGTTGGGCTTAATCCGTATGCAATAGGAATGAGACTAATACAATATGTTGAAGACCTTGCCAACAAAGGAAAAATAAGTTATGATTTCCAGAAGATTGATGGTATTAAAGAAAGGGAAGATTACAATAAAAAAACCCGCAACGGAAAAAAAGCCATTTTCAGTCTGCGAAAGAACTTCAGCGATTTTATGCTGCTTAATACATTTATTGACCAAGATTTCATTAATGACCACGATTTGTTTGTTGTAGGGAAAAGAGAGAATGAAGAAAAAGGCGTTTATGAATATTATATCAAAAGCAAAAAAGCAGATGATTATAAGAACATGATGCTGGAATCGCTTTATCATCCGCCTTTGATAAGCGTAAACAAAGAAAAAACAACAGAAGATAATCTTTATCTAACGCATGTGTTTGAGGGCAAACAAATATATAAACCCTATATTCCGGATACCTTGCTTGGACTTGAATTCTTATGGGGAAACCAGGTACAGCTTGAAACAACAGAAATAGTAAGGGAAGAATCATCTTCTGAGGATTATGAATTTTCATACAGGAAAGTTTTGTATACGATGAAAGACAAGAATATTGAAAAATCAACTCTCTGACAGGTATGGCAACTAAGAAAAAGAAAAATCCCGTTGACCTGTCGGAACTTGTTTCCAGGGGAAAGAAACTGGAAGCGATGATTACACTAAGCAACAGCATGCGAGACACAGATAAACGCGATTATGTGCATTTCAACGATTTCCTTTTCATGGCATCCGAAGAACCTGATTTGATTTTTCGTGATATATTCCAGTACTTCCATGATATGATGCATTACTTTGTCCCGGAGGGTATTGATGAATATGAAGACGAAGGGCATTCCATAGGGTTTGTTAAATATGATTTCTCGAAATTATTTGTAAACGGTTGTGATGATCCTTTTTTTGCAGATCGCTTATTTTCAAACCGCCTGATGAACCTGATAGAAGAATTCAAAAAGGGTGTCCAGAATAATCATATCTACCTTTTTGAGGGCCCACCGGGAAGCGGCAAAAGTACTTTTCTGAACAACTTGTTGCAGAAGATTGAAATATATAACAAAGCACGTGAAGGTATTCTTTATAAAACAGTTTGGAGGCTTGAAATAAAGAAACTGGAAAGCCTTCAACAGATTCCCGAAATAGACGAAGAAACACCCCAAAATATTTCTACTTCAAAAAGAAATGGTGATGGCAAGCGTTATATTGACATTGCTTGTCCTTCTAATGACCATCCAATACTTCAGATACCTAAAGATTATAGGAGGGCATTTCTTGAAGAACTTATTCCTGATAAATCTTTTAAGAGAAAGCTGTTTAATTCTAAAGAATATCAGTGGGTATTAAAAGGCAAACCTTGCAGTATTTGCAGCGCTATCTATAATACGTTGCTTGATAAACTTGGAGAACCGCTTGAGGTGTTCAATATGCTTCACGCCAGAAATATCAGCTTCGACAGGCAGTTTGGAAGGGGAATCAGTATTTTTAATCCCGGTGATGAATATTATAAAGAATCAATAAAAGACCCAACAATACAAAACTTGCTTAATAATTTACTGAAAAGCGATGAAGTCCGCTATATCTATTCACATCTTGCCAACACCAATAATGGCGTGTATGCTCTAATGGATATAAAGGAAAATAATATAAAGAGACTGATTGATTTGCATGGTATCATAAGCGATGGGGTTCACAAAGTGGAAATGGCAGAAGAGCGTATTAAGTCTATGTTCGTAGGATTGGTAAACCCGGAAGACAAGTTACATTATGAAAATGTGAAATCGTTTCAGGACAGAATAGTTCATATTAATATACCTTATGTGCTAGATTATGAAACAGAAGTGTCCATATATATTAACAAGTTTGGTGAGCAGATAAAAAAGAAATTTCGTCCCCGTGTGCTGGAAAATTTTGGAAAGATTATCAGTGCTTCCCGCATGGACCCAGAATCATCTGTCATAAGCTATTGGATCAAGAACTTTGATATTTATAATAAATACCTTGACGAAGACCGCTTGTTGCTGAAGATGGAATTATATAAAGGAATTATTCCGGAATGGTTGTCGGAAGAAGATGTAAAAGGTTTTACCAGGGAGGTCAGAAAAGACCTGATTGAGGAATCCGAAAGCGAAGGGAAAAAAGGCTTTTCAGGAAGACAGTCTCTTTCTTTATTCAATATGTTCTATAATAAACATGCTGAAAGCAGCAACCTTATAACGATGGATATGCTTCAGGAGTTCTTCGAAGAAAATGAAACGCTTAACGAAATGGTCCCCGGAAGTTTTATTGATTCGCTGGTTGATATGTATGATTATAATGTATTGCAGGAATTAAAAGAGTCGATTTATTACTATAGCGAAAAGCAAATCTCCCGCGATATTCTTAATTACCTTTTCTCTATAAACTTTGAACCCGGCGCTACCGAGAAATCGGTTTATACCGGCGACACCATTGATATTACAGAAGATTATTTCAAGAATTTCGAAGCACTGTTTCTTGGTACCCTTAGCACTTCTATTGAAAGGCAGACTTTTCGGAAAGATATTCATAATGAATATGTAACTTACACTTTGTCTTATGAAATAAAGTTGCTTAAAAAAGAAATTAAAGAAACTAAACTGTACAATACACTATTTGAAAAATATACACGCAATCTCAAAGAGAATGCGCTAACTTCATATTCGCAAAATGATAACTTCAGGAGAGCACTTAAAGATTTTAACACTTCAGGATACAATTCATACGACAACCAGACAAAGAATACCATTAACCGTTTAGTGAATAACCTGAAATCAAAATTTGGCTATACACCCGAAGGAGCAAAGCAAATGAGTTTGTATGTGATTGACAGGAAACTTGATAAAAAATATTAAGGACTTGATCTTGTTGCGGAACATTACTATATGACCTCCATGATCACTCCTCCATATCTTAAGCAGGGCGATAGTATAGGTATTGTAGCTACAGCCAGAAAGATTAGTCCGGCAGAGTTAGAACCTGCTATAAAGAAATTTAGGGAGTGGGGACTTAAGGTTGTTTTGGGAACGAATATTTATGAAATATACAATCAATATGCAGGTTCTGATGAACAACGTACTACTGGCCTTCAGCAAATGCTGAATGATGATACTATAAAAGCAATTGCTATTGCTAGAGGTGGATACGGCACATTGAGAATAGTTGACAGGATAGATTATTCATCTTTCGTTAAACATCCCAAATGGATTATTGGATATAGCGATGTAACAGCTCTCCATTCACATATTCATCACCAATTCGGAATTGAGACAATGCATGCAAGCATGCCTCTTAATTTCCCACCGGACGAAAAAGATAATAATGCCCTAGTCAGTCTAAAAAAAGCGTTATTTGGGGAAAATGTATTTTATGAAATTAGTTCGTCTCCTTTTAATAAATGTGGAGATGCTGAAGGGATTCTTATTGGCGGCAACCTTTCTTTATTGTATGCTTTAACCGGTTCGCCTTCTGATATTAATACTTCCGGAAAAATTCTATTCATTGAAGATCTTGACGAATACCTTTATCATATTGATAGGATGTTGATGCAACTTAAAAGAAGTGGTAAGCTTAAAAATCTTGCGGGACTAATAGTTGGCGGAATGACAGAGATGAAAGACAACACCGTTCCTTTTGGGAAAACAGCTTATGAGATTATTGCCGAAGCGGTAACCGAATATAATTATCCTGTTTGTTATAACTTTCCTGCGGGGCATATTGAAGATAACAGAGCCTTGATAATGGGAAGAAAAGTGCTGCTTGAGGTTTCCACAGATAAGTCATCACTTTCTTTTATTTAAAATTGAGATAGCTTATTTTATAATATTCTGTTTATGGCAGAACACAACGAACTCGGAAAGAAAGGGGAGGAGTTAGCTCAGAAATATCTTGTCAAAAAGGGCTACACTGTACTTGCTACCAACTGGCGTTATTCGAAAGATGAAATAGATATTATAGCACGAACAGATAATTGCTTAGTAGTTGTGGAGGTAAAGACTAGGTTCTCTAATGCTTTTGGCGACCCCGAAGAATTTGTAAGCAACAAAAAACAGAGCTTCTTAATTCGCGCAGCAAATGCTTACGTTGAGAAGAACAGTATAACAGACGAAGTAAGATTTGATATAATCTCTGTTCTTTGCCATGGCTCTGATTGGAAGATAAATCATATTGAAGACGCATTTTATCCATCACGATATAACCAGTAAATTAAGTGTATTGTTAGAAACATTCTAACGGAACAAATCCGCAGCTATACCATCAGCAAAGAGTTTACCGATATCTGTAAGGTAAAGTGTGTCGTTTTTAAGCATCATTTGTTCCTTCGTAATAAACAATTCTGAACGTTTTTCAACTTCTTTTCGTGTATCTGGGCCAAATGTGCTGGCAATATAGTTGAGATCACAGCCCCACATTGTTCGTAGCGAAGTCATGATATATTCATTGAATTTATCTCGTTCTGAAAGAGTTTCCTTTTCTACCACAGGTGCTGAAGTTTCAATCTTTTTTATATATTCAACTATATTTGAGTTGTTCCATTGCCTGCTTTGTAAGTTAAACGAATGCGCCGAAGGTCCTAGTCCAAGATACCTTCCCCCCTTCCAGTAATTGCTGTTATGAATGGAAATAAAACCCTCTTTGCAGAAATTGGAAATTTCGTAATGTGTGAAATCGTTTAGTTTCATTTCATTCATAAGAATCTTAAACTGATTAATGCTTTGCTCTTCATTCACAGGCTTTGATTTTCCTTTACGGATAAGGTTGTCCAGTGCCGTTTTGGGTTCAACCGTTAGGCTATATGCTGAAATATGTGGAACGGAAAGCGAAAAGGAATGTTCTAAATTTTGCTTCCATTTATCGTCTGTCAAAGTCGGTATCCCATAAATAAGATCAATGCTGATGTTTTCAAATCCATTGTCCTGGCTTCTTTTTACCGCTGCTTCTGCCTGAGATGCCGTATGAATGCGATTCAGATATTTCAAGTCGTCATCAAAGAATGATTGTATCCCTATGCTAAGACGATTGACTGGCGTTTGCCTTATGGCTTTTAGTTTTGCAGTATTTAAATCGTCAGGATTGGCCTCAAGGGTTATTTCTGGTGTAGCTGCTATGACAAATGTTTGCTGAAGTTTGTCAAAAACCTGCATCATGCTATCATATTCCAGTAGGGAGGGGGTTCCTCCGCCAAAATAAATGGTATCAATTGTCTCTCCCTCCAGATAATTATGATGAAGTTCGATTTCTTTAATTAATGCCGGAATGAAATCTTTCACATATCGTGAAGAGGCAAGCGAGTAAAAATTGCAGTAATGGCATTTGCTTTTACAAAATGGAATATGAATGTAAATACCTGCCATAGCTGCATTGATTTACGCGAATGTAAGAATAAATTACATTCAATTGGTGCGATAGGAGCAATTACGCATCATAGACTTAAAAGAAATGACGAGAAAGAACTATTTCTTTCTTCCTATTACAAGGGCATTTCCCATGAATGTTTCAATGCGCTTCTCGAACTTCATTCCTGCTTTCTCAAACCATTCACGCATTTCTTTTTCAGTATAGGTGTCACCTTCTTCTGTCCCGACTAGCATATTCAAGGCAAATATAGCACCGCCCGGAGGTGTTGTTCGGTCTTCGCTCATAACATGATCCTGAATAATAATTCTACCACCCTTGTTTAATGACGCAGCACACTTCTTTATCAGCGCTACATTTCCTTTATAAGAGTTGATATGAACAACGGCCGAAAGGAAAATAATATCATAACCTTTCGGTAAAGGGTCTGTGTTATAATCACCACTTGAAGTATCCACTTTTGTGATCATTTTGTCTTCATGGATATATTTCAAAGTAATAGGTGTCACATTTGGCAAGTCGAATACAGTGGCATTTGCTCCTTTTCCTGCTTTCGCAAAAGCCATGGCAAAAGCACCTGAACCACCACCAACATCTAAGACTTTCTTGACGCCTTTCATGTCGACTTTAGCAACTATTTCAGGAGCCTGTTTAGCAGCGCGATAATGCATAGCACCTATAAAAGCTTCGAGCCAGAATGTATCCCTGTTGTTTATTGTTTTCGGACGTTGAAAAACCGATTTGCCTTTTCTAACGCTTTCGGTCAAAGTGCTCCATGTCTGCCAAAGGCTAATAGTGTGCAATAAACCCGACATATATCCGGGTTTCCCCTTTACCAAGAATGTACTGGCTTCCTTGCTGTTTTGAAATTTCCCGTTCTTCTTTTCCAAAAACCCAAGAGCCGTTGTGGCATTCATCAGCCTGTCGGTAGCACGGGCATCGGCTTTTATTTTCTTTGCAACTTCGGCTGATGTTTTTGGTGCTTTATCAAGCACGGTAAATATATCCAGTTCAAAAGCCGAAAGCAATATGCGGCTTTTCTGAAAGTGGTTAATATATTCCCTTATAGATTCAGGTGTGTGTGTGATGGTCTCTTTTTTCATAATGATGTATTTGTTTCTTCAAAAATATGAATTAAAGAATAACCTGCATGTTAATGAATAGTTAATAGTGAAGGATATGAAATTTTCGTGAGTGCTCACCTTACATAACATTACTTTTGCCTATAATCGTCGCGGATAATTTATTTAAATTATTTTTGCTGCATCTTATTCCATTTTATGAATCTTACTGTTAAAAACATTGATAAGCTTATTGTGGTCGGTGACCGCGTACTGGTCAAACCAAAATCATTAAGCGACCGTACCAAGACAGGTTTGTTTTTGCCTCCCACTGTTGTTGAGAAGGAAGAAATTCAAAGCGGTTATATAATTAAAGCCGGACCCGGTTACCCTATCCCTTCTGCAGAAGATGATGAAACATGGAAGAAAGAAAAAGAAAAGATAAAATATATCCCCCTGCAGGCAAAGGAAGGCGACCTAGCGTTGTATCTTCAGAAACACGCTATTGAAATAGAATTCGACCAGGAAAAATATTTCCTCGTTCCTCAGTCTGCGATACTATTGTTGTTGCGGGATGATGGGCTTTTTGAATAAGCTGTCTTCACGAAGATAATTAGTTTACCATTTGTAATACATTTCCCGCAGTATTCATCAGTTCCTCCATATTAAAAGGCTTTTCAATAATCTTTACTGATTCATACTGTTCACTTTTTCTTTTAATGAATTCGTCAACACGAGTAGAGAGAAGAATAAGCGGTGTGTTTACGCATTTATAAACCTTCTCTGCAACAGATAACATTTGAGCAAAGTCTGAAAGCCCTGTGTCAAGCAAGATAAGATCAACATTCCTGAATTTATTAAGATTTTCAAACATATCATTGAAAGAGGGAGGAGTGCCCACAACTTTAAAGCCAATATCCTCAAAACGCTTTTTTATATCAAGGGCAATAATGGCGTCATTTTCAATGATGAGTACATTTCGTTTGCCGGGGTTCATTTGTATTCGTATATAAGTAAATGTAAATATGGTATGCGTGTATACGAATATTCACCTAAATCGTTTCGTTACTCTATGATTATTTCATCAATAAAGATGAAAGCATCACCGCCGGCACCCAGATGCCATGACGGAATAGTGCCGCAGTTCTTCGCTTTCACGCGGATATAGCGGCAGGAAGTTATGTCAACTGAAGCAGTAAAGTCTTTTATAGTTGGTTTATAGTCTTTGTCAGAAACGGTATTCTTTATTGTGCTTACTACTTTGAAGTTTATCCCATCAGTAGAAACGGCATATTCCACTTCTTTGGGCATCCATATCCATGAACCCACGTCCTGCAGGAAACCTGCAGCAATCTTATGCACAGCTTGTTCTTTGCCTAAATCTACTATGGCTTCGAAATCCTGCGACTGGTAGCCCTGCCATCCACCAAGCCTGAAATCGGTGTCCCCACGGATGCAGTCAATAAGGCCTTCGGGACCGCCGGCTGAGTATTGCGGGTCATACACTGATTTTATTTTTATTCTTCTTCCTTCGGGGACTTTAAGAAAATCGGCATCTATGATTGCGCTGTACATGCCGTTTTGTTTGGCGACAGCCTTCAGATGAGTTGTTTCTGTGATTAATAAAGGAGCGTTATAAAGAATACCTGATGTTGCAGGATCCATGCCGTTAAGCGCATAATAAATACTCTGTCCAGGAGAAACGGATTTTAATGCAACACTCATGCTCTTTTTAAATGTCTTTGCATCAGCCACAACGTAAGGAACAAGCATTATGGGGTAATCTGTAATTACAGTTGAAGGAAGCTCGCTTGAGTTATATTCTTGTTTCTTATTTGGTGTGTTTCCCATGGTGAAATCAAGCTGACCACCATTCATAATATCGCTATATGTGATGAAAAGCTTGTTGTATGGCTTACTGTTTAAAGTTGTGCTCTGTACATAAAAATTTTCTTTGCTGATGTTTTTTGCAGTGATGATGAACTTCTTTCCATTTTCCAGGTTGATGACGACCTTACTGAACATAGGTGTGCCAATAGAGTATTCGGCTTTGCCTGGACAAACCTGATAAAAGCCCATGGCGCTCATCACCAGCCATGCCGACATTTGCCCGCAGTCTTCATTGCCGATTACACCATCAGCGGAATCGGCATACATTTCAGTTTGTATCTTGTGAACGATTTCCTGCGTCTTCCATGGTTTGCCTGCATAATCATAAAGATAAGCCACATGATGGTCGGGTTCATTGCCGTGGGCATACTGACCGATAAGCCCTGTAATATCCGCCTGTGTCCTGCCTGATAGCTTATAATTGCCGTAGAACATTGTATCCAGCTTATTGGCAAACTTCTCTTTTCCTCCCAGCAGACTGATGTATGTATCTATATCCTGCTGTGCATTAAAGGTATATTGCCAGCAATTGGCTTCTGTATAATTAAAGTTTACCTCAGTCGCATCGAAAGGCTTGTACCAGCCGCCGTTGGTTTTTGCTTGCATAAAGCCTGTTTCGGGATTGAAAAGGTTTTTGTAGAACTGCGCTCTTTGTATGAATTCTTTATAATCATCCTTTTTCCCCATAACCTTTGCCATCTGCGCTATGCACCAGTCGTCGTAGGAATATTCCAGCGTCTTCGATACAGATTCGCTTGTTTTGTCGCCGGGGATAAAGTTGTATTTGCGGTAATATTTCAATCCATTCTTGTCCGACTCAGCGCTGTTTTTCATGGCTTCAAAGGCTTTCAATGTGTCATAACCTTTTATACTTTTTGTAAATGCATCGGCGATAACGGAAACGGAATGATAGCCTATCATGCAATTGGTCTCGTTGCCCGACAGTTCCCACACAGGAAGCATACCACCGTTCTTGTACTGATTGATAAAGGTGTTGATGAAATCATTTGTCCTCTTCTGTTCTATGATAGTGAACAGGGGGTGTTCAGCACGATAGGTGTCCCATAGCGAGAAGACAGTATAGTTGTCGAAACCTTCAGCTTTGTGTATCTTCAGGTCGGTGCCGCGATACTGCTTGTCCACATCCATGTATAGATTAGGACAGAGCATGGCATGATACAAAGCTGTGTAGAAAACCACCTGCCTGCCCGCCGGCAAGGCAGGCTGCTCATTTGTGCCTCCCTCAACATCTATCTTTCCAAGCTCCTTGTTCCACTCCTGCTTTGCTTTGTTGCATTGAACATTAAAATCCCAGCCGGGAATTTCCGTGCTCATGTTGGCATAAGCGCCATCAGTGCTCACTGCTGAAATGCCCACCTTTATCATCAGCACATTGCCTGCACTCTTTTCAAAAGTAAAGTAAGCCTTGATGTTCTTGCCTTCGGCCTTACTGATGCTCTTGTTGAGGGTATCGTTTATTGCAATGCCGTACGCTTTAATGGGTTTCGAGAAGCGCATCACAAAGAACACCCACTGGTCCTTTACCCATGCTGTCGACCTGCGCAAGCCACGGATAGTGGTATCATTCACCACTTCCACCCACGAATCTATCACTTCATCGCGGTGCGTTAAGTCTAATATTATATAAGGTGTTGCCCCCGTGGGATAAGTGTACCTATGAAAACCCGTGCGCTTATCTACCGTTAACTCCACATCCACGCCATTCTTAAGCAGTACCGAATAATAGCCGGGCGATGCTTTTTCATTCTTATGCGCGAAGCCTGATGCATAAACAGTATTCTTTAAACTATAAGTGTTCACCATGGGCATCAACAGAATGTCGCCGTAATCGCTGCAGCCGGTGCCGCTAAGGTGGGTATGCGAAAAGCCATAAATGATGCTGTCGGAATAATGATAGCCCGAGGAGCCGTCCCAGCCTGTTAAGCGCGTATCGGGACTAAGCTGCACCATACCAAAGGGAAGCGATGCGCCGGGATAGGTGTGCCCGTGCCCGCCCGTGCCAATGAAGGGATTAACAAGTGCAGTGTAATCCTTAGCCTGCGGAAAGCTCAGCGTAAATGAAAAAGAAAAAAACAATAAAAGAAATACTTTAAGGAAATGTATTGGAAAGATATTGAACATAAAAACAGATCTTCGTAAATTTTTTCAAATATACGAAGACCTGATAAAAAACAATTAATTCATGCGTTGTATAAGTGATGCTGGCTATTGACCGTCAACTCCTGCCATCTGAATTATTCCTTTACAAATTTCTTAACCACAATTCCAATTCCATTCTCAACTTTCAGAAAATACAAGCCTTTTGAGAAATCAGCAATATTAATATTGGTTTTAGCTGTTAACATTGGCTGCCGTAATACTAGTTGCCCCTGAATATCGTAAACAGAAATTGTTTGATTTTTAGTAAAGAAAGAACTTCCTATTGTAATATTATCTATTGCAGGGTTAGGATAAACCGCAAAATTATCCATGTAAAATTCATTTATGCCCATAATTACCGTAGCATGTACAGGTACCCTTGGACTGGTACATGGGGCTTCGGTAACCTTCCAGTTATAGAAATAGTAATAATGAACTCCATCAGGTACTGTATTCCCGGTAATTGACATTATCCCAGAGATCGAGTAGGGAAAATAAGCATCGGTAGTTTCACGCCATAAATTATTACTTGCAGAACAGGAAAGTACAAAACCTGTTCCTGCCGGCACATTGAAATTCAATGTTACAGTTTGATGTCCCGATGGAATAGTTGTTGTAAGTGAATTTAAAGTAGCACCGGCACTGTTTTTCAGGTAGATTGTTCTGCTGGCATTCGAATTGGCATAAACATCAACAGTTTTAATAATAACAGGAGTGTAAGCATCAAAAACCAATCCTTGTTCTGCCGACAAAGTATAATATCCGCCAGTTCCTGATGTGGTCATGCCAACTGCCTGAACAGCATGAGGAATATCATTCTCAACATAAAATGTTTCATTTGAATCAAGGGGTGAAATAGTGTAACTTATTCCGGTGTTTACAAGCGTACCTCCCGTAGAAGCATTATACCAGTTAAGAGTATCCGTACCCGAAGCATATAAAGTCACGCTTCCTCCATACGTGGTCGAGTCTCCTATAACAGTGGGAATAGCAGGCATATTAATTGTTATATAGTTGGTATGCGTTGCGGTATCGTTTCCATATGCATTGACAGCAACCAGCGAAACAGTATATGTGCCATTTGCTGTATAGGTATAAACAGGATTTTGCGTTGTTGAAATTCCTCCGTCTCCAAAGTTCCATGACCATGAAGTAGGAAAATTCATAGATTGATCAGAAAATTGTATTGTGCCTGTACAACTTGTAGTATCTCCCGCAGTAAAGTTTGCAACAGGCGGAATGTTATGCGGTGTACCTCCTTTATATACAATATAATCTGCATAAGCGCCTATAAGGTCACTGGCGTATGATATATACATGTATCCGGACATTCCCCATCCCGGCCCCCATGAATTTCTTAATATCCAGTAACCCCCGCTGCCATCTGCAACCGTTGTATCGTTCCATCCGACAAGGCAAATAGCGTGATCAATATCGGTATCACTTATAGAAGTTTCATTTTCATTTAGCACCCCGCTTGAATAACCACTAAATCCATAACCGGATGCATCAAGACAAACCCATATAGGCCCATCATAATATATATGATATTTTATACTGTCAACAGACGGGACGCTATTGGAATCTTCGCCGCCAATATCGGCATATTTATCAATTGTTTCATGAGGAGTGTATGGTGCCCCGCATGTTCCTGTAATTCCAGTGCTATTGCAAGTTGTATTATCATCTGATTCGTAAACAGCACCGCCTCCGGCAGAATTAGCTGCCGTATAAGATTTCATCCATGCCTCATTGGCACACCAGCCTCCATTACAACCAAGAAAATCAACAGAATCAGCCACCATCATACAATCGGTGATAAATTCTTCAGACAGATCTCTTGTTACCCCGTCACGTATTTTAATATTGCATTCAAAATCCCCTACGGTAGCGTATGCCCAGCAATCTCCACAACCTCCCTGGTTTTCGATAGGAGTGCATTGTGAACGCCAGTCCCATTTGGAAGGAAGCGTAGAATAAACAGAAGTCAAAGGTTTATTGAGTTTATGTACAGGCTTAACAGCAGGCGCATAGCTTCCTGAATATTTGTCCTCCGAAACTACTGTAATAGTATAACTGTCAATAATCTCACCGTTCAATATCCATGGCCGCCTTAACTCTAATGTAAGCACAGTTGTTCCCTGTGCAGCGCCGACATATCTCATTACCTGGATTCCCGACCGACCGGCCATTATTCCTTTCCTGTTTCCCACTGCTGCCGGAACAGGATCATGTATAAAATCACTTTCCCCGATCTGTGTAATTGATTTTTGAATAGTCTTGTCTTCAGAATTAGTTGACTCGCACCATACATAACCAGTTGATGCTTTCCTGGGAAGTTGTATTTCTAATACCTGGTCGTTGGAGAGATTGATTGTTTGCTCCTGGTTTGTTCTTGTAACTTTAATGAAGTTTTGCGCAAAATCATTGCTTAAGCCAATAATGGCAAGCATCATTACTAGTGTAAATATTTTCTTCATGGGTTAATTTTTTTAAGGTCGATACTCTTGAAATTCAATTATAAGGCTTTAAAAAACATAAAATGGTTGTATGGTTATTTAAATAAAAGTTTTATGCTTTATTTATAATAGAAGAACAAATATACAATAAAATTACAAAGTTACCACTGGCATATAAAAAGTAAGGGCTTCGCTAATGCGAAGCCCTTGACGTTGTAAAACTATTTCGCTAAATTAATCCTTCACAAACTTATTCACTGCAATTCCTTTTTCATTCTCAACTTTAATGAAATAAATACCTTTTGCGAAAGCGGCAATATTAATATTGGTTTTTGCTTGTTGCATTGGCTGCTGTAACAGCAGTTGCCCCTGAATATCGTAAACAGATATTGTTTGACCTTTAGTAAAGGAAGTATTTTCAATTATAATATTATCGGTGGCGGGACTGGGATAAACTTTAATGTTCTTTGAAGCAAACATATTTTTAACATCCGTAATATCTAAAACCACAATATAATATCTCTTGACATTCCAATTGCCGCAGCCGGCACTATTAGTTACGGTGAGCTGAACGGAATAGCGGCCCGTTTTTGTATAGGTATGCGACGGCTGAAACTGCGTGCTTGTTGTGCTGTCGCCAAAATCCCATAAATAACTTGCGTACATCATATAGCTTGCGGCAAGCGAACTGGTATTGATGAAATTTACAGTGGCTTCCGGCAAATAAACTGTATCGTTATCAGCATAAAATCCTGCCAGAGGTGCTAAACGCGGAACATTATGATAAGGCGTTTCAAAAAGCAGACGTTCAGCAAGAGGCATGGAATCACCGGCAAGAATGGTATTGTACATGGCATGTATATCATGCCCCACGCCCGGCACTTCGGCATACTGCCATTTTAACGTTGTTCCCAGGTGAACGGCATCTGTGTCGCAAAAAGCATAAAAGGTCTTCGCCCGCTGGTAACGGTTTGTCCCCTGCACTAGGGCGCAGGGACAAAGAGTGTCATATAAATTTTGTGTATCTCCCGTACCTATCAGCACGGCATAGTTCTCGTTGTAATACTGAATGATATCTTCCCTGCAACCGAAATCGTATATTTTAAATGCCATTGGACAATACTTGTTGATATATTGGATATACATAGTATCACTATAGGGGAAACCGCCGGTAAACCATAACCCGCACATCCACGGCATGGGAACATGGTTAAACGTATCGGTTGGAAATGTGTAGAAATAGGGGTTGGTGGAAACAGCCATCCGGAGTGGTATAGAATCAGAGTATGCTTGGCGGAGCAGCATATACCGGGTTACAAATTGCCCCCCAGCCGAAAAGCCGATCAAATAGGTAGGCATGGAAGCCCGTTTTTCACGCGCAAGGATATGACGGTATACCTGTTTGAATACTTCGCTGGTAGGCCCGTTGCTTTCACAATCTGCGTTAGGCTGGCTCAATGTATCCCAAAAATTATATACAGGCTCTCCGTTGCGGAAATTTCCGGCCCCTACATTAGGCGCTATGACCAGCGCTTTCCTCCTTTCGGCTATATTCTCCAAGACGCCTAAAGAGCCGGTTCCGTTATCTCCGTCACCATGAATGGCAAATAACAAAGGGCTTGTTAAAGGATCGTAAGAAACAGGTTTATAATAAAAGAATTCAAGGATATTATTCGTACTATATATTTCTTTGGCATAGATGCTGTCAGCACTTATGCCAGTGGGTATGGTCTGGGCTGCTGCTATTATGGTATTGAATAATAAACCCGTAACGATATGAAAAGTTTTTTTCATCATACCCGCTTTAACATTATCCAATTTATATAATAGACGTTAATTTTTTTTATTAGTTGCTTTACTTTTTCACAGGATTTTCGGGTTATTTCATTTAGTTTAGTTGTATGTTGATTGCTGACTGCTATTTTTTCACAAACTTCCTCACTGCAACACATTTTTCTGTTTTCACTTCCACTATGTAGACACCGCTTGAAAATGCTGAAATATCAACATTTGTTTTGCCTTCGCTTGCAGTAATAGTTTTTATTAACCGCGCTTGTATGTCGAGGATTTCAATTGTAGCTTTCTGGGAAAAATCAATGGTAATGTTGTCGTTTGCAGGATTGGGATATATTATTAAATTATTGCCGGAGAATCTTTCCGTAATACCGACAGCGGGACATCCTATCAGATTATTGAATGCGATGGAATCTCCATTGAAAACATCAAGGTCCAAACTACCAGAACCGCTTATCCCGGAAACAGTCCCTGTCCATGAATATTGCTTGAAAGCCCAGTCAGCCCATACACCTAAACTGGCAGGCGGAGCTGTTGAACTACCGTCAGGATCTGACATCCAAAGCGGATAGGTGTTTATTGAACTTTGAAGATATGCGGCATTAGAAGCGCCGATATAAACAACAGGTGTGATGCCCGTTTGTGTTTTTACTGCCGTTAACCAATCATGGATCCATTGTGTAAGGGCGGCGCTGGTGAATGAAGACTGAAGAGAAGGACCGCTGGGCGGATTTTCAACATCCAGGGCAGGCGGCAGGGAGCATGCTGTGATATATGGGCCTGCCACACTTAAAAAATAACTTGCTTCAGCCGCTGCCGTGTTATTCTCGGGACGGGCAAAATGATAGGCTCCCATCGCCATTCCGGCATTGGTACCATTTACTGTGTTTGTTACATAATCAGGATCGGTAAAAGTTGTGCCTTCTGTTGCTTTAGCCCATGCGAATACTTTTGGAGATGCTTTGACTTGCGCCCAATTGATAGTGCCCTGGTAGTGGGAAACATCAAGGCCGAGTATTTGTGTACTTGTTCCTCCATTAGCCATCCTCCAGACCAACGTATTGTATGGTGACCCGCTATTGTATGTGCAACTGGACTGACTGGTCAATAGCTTGACTACACCTGTGAAAGTGGCCGTCCATCCTATATAGGGTGCATTTGAGTTAGTACCGCAAACATTATCGCTGAAACAGTAAAATGTGGTGGTGGTCGTATCAGATAATGTTAATTGTGCATCCCATCCTGTGGATACACCGCCATACGCTTCACAATAGGTCCATTCATAAATATTTCCTGATGTAACCTTAAAGTAAGTGTAGTTATCGGCATTCATATATGCACTGACAACTGTCCATGTTGAGGACGTGGTGGTAAATGTGGTAGTGGGGTACTTATGTTCATTGGTTATGTTGGAACAAAATCCAGCGCCAAGACATTCCTGTGCATTCACCTTGCCTGCCGGCAGACAGGCACTCAAGCCAATAAAAACAAGCACTGCAATAAATAATAGTCTTTTCATAATATACTACTTTGATTATTCTTTCACAATCTTTCTCACCGCAATATTCTTTTCATTTTCCACTTTAATGAAATAAATACCTTTTGCGAAAGCGGCAATATTAATATTGGTTTTTACTTGTAACATTGGCTGCTGTAACAGCAGTTGCCCCTGAATATCGTAAACAGATATTGTTTGACCTTTAGTAAAGGAAGTATTTTCAATTGTAATATTATTGGTTGCGGGGTTGGGATAAACTGTTATTTGTTCATCGCTTAATGCTAACTGTTTTATACTCATTGGCACAGGCTTTATAGTATTGCTGTGCGATTTTATAAATGACTCCGTACCGGTTAATTTCATTGTTGGCACACAATCAAAACCTAAAGCATCAATGCGCCAATTGCCGTTGGGGTAGCTTGAATAGTTGGGGTCTGTGGCTGAAAGACCTGTGGTGTTTATCAATACATGCCAATCCCCTGTATTATTATCGTCTCTTAAAAATGAATATCCTGTTACAGGATTTGTTTGTCCTGCTTCAACTGTATAGGCATTCCACGAAAAATTAGAACCGCCTTGCTGTACAAACATCGACTGGTGATAAGGACTTTCATCGCCGAAATTACCACAGGTATCACGTATAGCCAGTTTATATTGCCAGCTTGAGTATCTTGGGCTTCCTCCATTTGGACCGCCTGTACTGAATGCCGTATCTGTAAATTCACTCAGGGCATTTGCACTTACCGCACCTATGCGTAAATAATTAGAAGACACGGCATCTTTCCTGAATACAATAAAGCTGTCAACATTATTATATGGCGTTTTATCCCAGTAAACAACATTATAATTATAATAGGAGGAGCTATCGGTTGTAACCATGCAGATATATGTGCCAACAGGCAAAACAACATTAATAGCAATACTTGCAGAACCAGTGCATCCATAAATAGTAGTAGCTGTAACAATGTAGGTGGTGTTGGCAGTAGGCATAGCCGTTACCGGATTTGAGCTCCCCAAGCCATTGTTCCAGGAATAGGTTATTACACCGCTCGCAGTCGCAGTCAGGGTGGTTGAAGCTCCTTCACAAATAAGGTTTGCCGAAGCGGTAACGCTAACAACAGGATTGGGATGAACAATAAGGTTGGCAGATGCCGTCCCCGAACAGCCAGATGCATTTGTAACGGTAACGGTATATGTGCCTGCGGTATTTACCATAATAGTTTCTGTTGAGGCTCCTGTAGACCATAAATAAGTTGAATACCCTGTTCCCGCATCCAGTGTTGCATACATATCTGAGCAAATTTCCGTAGGGCCTGTAATGGTTGGAGTAGGACTTGGATTTACATTAATTGTAATGCTTGCCGTACCTGTACCTCCTGTTGTTGTGCCGGTAACAGTGTAAGTAGTTGCTGTAGTAGGTGAAACCACAACGGTGTCTGAAGTACCCAAACCATCACTCCATGAATAAGAGGTTGCTCCTTTTGCAATTAAAGTTGTTGAAGCTCCAGCACATATAGGGTTTGCCAATGCTGAAATGCTAACTGTAGGATGATTGGAAATGAAATTCCCAAATGCATACGGATAATCGCCAACCAGAATTGTAGCCGAAACAGTATTGGTAGCAGTGTTTATTACACTTACTGTAGCAGAACATACATTTGCAACATATACCTTACTTCCATCTGGGCTAACAGATACACCATCCGGGCATGAACCAACTGCAATTGTAGCCGAAACGGTATTGGTAGTGCTGTTTATTACGCTTACTGTATTAGCTTCCCAATTTGTAACATATACTTTACTTCCATCTGGGCTGACAGAAACACCTGTAGGTCCGAGGCCAACTGCAATAGTAGCTGAAACGGTATTTGTAGCGCTGTCTATTACACTTACTGTATTAGAAAGATTATTTGCAACATATATCTTACTTCCATCGGGACTTACAGATATTCCAACAGGTGCAGAAAAACCTGTAATTGTAGCCGAAACAGACTTTGTAGCTGTATTTATTATACTTACAGTATAAGAACTATCATTTGTTACATATACCCAACTCCCATTGGGGCTGACAGCTACACCATAAGGTTGAGTACCAACTGTAATTGTAGCCGAAACAGTATCTGCAATGCTGTTAATTACATTTACTGTATTACCCATACTATAACTCCCATTCGTAACATATACCCAATTCCCATCGGGACTTACAGCTATACCTACAGGATTTTCACCAACAGGTATATAGGCCGTAACTGTATTGGTAGCAGTGTTTATTACTCTTACTGTACTATCACTATTAGTTATAACATATACCTTATTTCCGTCTGGGCTCACAGATACACCCCAAGGATCTGCACCAACCGGAACTGGAATTGTAGCTGTAACAGTATTAGTTACAACATTAATAACAGAAACTGAATTACTACCTCTATTTGTTATATAGGCTGTTTGTGCATTTGCTGTAAAGCCAATAATGGCGAGCAGTGTAATTAATAATATTTTTTTCATAATACTTTCTTTTGAGTTATTAAAAAGTCAATAACCAACAAAGGTACGCTTTATGAATTTCATTATCCATTAGTGCTTATACTTATATTAAGGGTTATTTTTTGCGGTTATCATTCATTAAAAGACAATAAAAAAAATAATTTTTGTATTTGCACAATATTTCCCACAATAAATACGTTATAGCGAAAAATATCTTAACATCAAGCTAAATGACATGAAATAATCATTAAAATCGTAAAACCATGAAAAACGATGTAAAAATAGTAGGCAGTACCATATTCATTGCCTGCGAAGGCAACGAAATATACCGCCCTTTAAATCAAATATACTATTGCGAAGCAGTATGCCGTACCTGCGAAATAGTGTTTAATACGGAAAAACCGCAAAAAGCTTATATAGGCCTGAATAAGCTTGCGCTATTGCTGCCAAAGGATGCTTTCTATATGTGTCACAGGTTTTTTATTATCCATCTGGGGATACTGAAAGAAGCCACTATTCACGAAGGAAAGATATTTTTCCGCAATTATACTGTACCTGTGGCGCGCGAAAGGTTCAACGAATTCCAGTACAGGGCACTGGCTTATCTGGCAGCAAATGCTTAAAATCCGTTTGCAATAAAAGAACTTTTTCCATCCCAAATCACGCCTAAAATATTTCAACTTTTTGAGCATTTTACGGAAAATATGACGAAAAATGCCATTTCCATCAAAAATATACACAAAATTTAAATACGGTTCGTGTAGTCATTTGATACGGTTCGTGTATGGTTTTCATACGGCTCATGTATGATTTTCATACCACTCGCGTTTTCGCCTTTCAGCTGTTGTAATTTTACTGTACGATTTATAACTTAAATGAAACAGCTTGAAAAGCTAAAGTAAAATGACAACAATAAAAGAAAACATAGTAATAATTAAAAGCAATACCATTAAAAAGGAGGATAATGGCATGGTATTGGAAATTAGCAGCATTAGACTGAACAGTTACAACACGACACT
>JBEKEO010000011.1:0-40200 GCA_050013795.1 Bacteroidales bacterium | reverse complement strand
ATGGCAGCAGTTGGATTGAAGTACCATATACGAGTCAATTAAATATTATCGGGGATAAAACAATTTCTGCATGGATTTATATTTCGACCTCAGATAACGCCAGTTTGCCTTTGTATCCGACAATAGTTTCTAAAAGTAACACTACTGGTTACTATCCCACTTATGCAATGCAGTTACTCACCTCTAGTGGATATGGTAGTAATCAATATAAATATTGTTTCTTTTATGGTGATGGCACTAATAATTATGAGTGCGATTCAAAACAATTATATACAAATTATCTTAATCAATGGGTTTGTGTTGTTGGAACATATAATACTGCAACAGGAGAATCGAAAATATATTTTGACGGCGTACTGAGCGATTCTTTGATTGTGGGCCCCAAGGTTACGTCCAATTCAATTTATAACGATTTATACATTGGAGCAGCTGGCACTATGAGTAATTGTTTTTTTGTAGGTAAAATTGATGAAGTGGCAATATATAGTCGTGTTTTAAATAATACTGAAGTAGTTGAACTTTGCAATGAATCAGTTGGAATAAAAGAAACTAAGGTTAATAACAATGAAATACTTTTATATCCTAATCCCGCTTTTAATAACCTAACAATAGAATGTCAACAAAAATCAACAATAGAAATTTTAAACATACAAGGACAAACAATTCTGCAACAACAATTACAACAAGGGAAAACAGACATTGATATAAGTAGTCTTGCAAAAGGGGTTTACATTTTAAGACTGTATAGTAATGAAAAGACAGTGGTTACAAGGATAGTGAAAGAATGATGTTTGAATCCTCTGTTTGTCGTAGTTTGCAAAACAGCATCAGTAAATTGCTGGTAATGTTTGAACGTTGGCGGCAATGAAATAAATATTTATTTAAGAATATAATACTATGATGATTTTTATAATAATTTGGATTATTTGGTGCTGTTCAGAGATTTTACTGAATAGATTGATGCTTTCTGGCTCTAATGATAAAAAGGGACAAGACAAAGGATCACTCGGATTTATGTGGATTATGATAACTCTTAGCATCTTCTCTGGGATTATTTTTTCATCTTATGTCAAGATTTTAATAAGTGACCAATTAATAGTGCCATATATTGGGCTTGCAATAATTGTTGTTGGAATGATTCTTAGATTTATATCTATTTGGACATTAGGGAGTTTTTTTACTGTGGATGTTACAATTCGAGAAGATCATAAAATAAAAAAGGACGGAGTTTACAGATTTCTTAGGCATCCATCATATTCTGGTTCATTATTATCTTTTATAGGTTTTGGCATATCATTAAATAATTGGTTAAGCTTGATAGTTGTAACTATTTTAATAACTGTTGGGCTGATAAATCGCATAAGGATTGAAGAGAAAGTATTAACAGACCAATTCGGGGCTGATTATTTGGATTATAAAAAAAACACATATCGTTTAATACCATGGATTTATTAATTGAATTCACTGCTGCCGGCTTACTTGCTTCAATGGCTTGTGGTAAAATGAATTTAACAGATAAAATTCCTGTAAAAGATTAAATAAATGGCAGTATTATTATAATAAGAATTATGAAAAAAATATTATTATTCGGATTTTTAATTTGTAGCATAGTAACATTTGCACAGAAACGAACAATTGTATCAAACAACGTTACCCTTTATGATGGAACGAGCAGTATTAATTTATCAAGGGGCGATACGGTAACTGTTTTAAGTTATAAAAATAATGGCTTTATATGTAAATATGTAAGTTCGAGAGATTTTACAGGATTTATAAATGTAAAAAATCTGGTTGTAACCAAATATATGTTATACCTGCAAAAGTTACAAAAACAGGATTCTTTAAAGAATGACATTCGTATCAAGGCACAGGAAATAAACGAAGGTAGTGATTTAAAAGAAGTGTATAATAAAGATAGTATCTATAATGTGTTTATACATACAAAACCATTTTGGGTATATGATGACTTTTCGGTTATGAATTATATTGTAACAGATAAAAAGGGTAAAAATTCAAATAATTGTCAGATATTAGGCCCTATCGGACCTGATGAGAAAGCTACTTTTGAAAACGACATTTTGTTTTCTACAGGAGCTATAAGTTATTATAAACTTAGTAAAATATCAGTTCAATATATAGATAATACAATAAAGTATTTTAATTATTCGGATATTAAATTGAAAAGATAAAGGCAGCATCAAAAGATCAGATTGCAAAATAATATTTGAAGTTTATCTTGATTAAAATAATACAAAAAATAAAAAGCAATAAAAGCATAGTATTAATAATACTTGTAGCATTAATTTTAAGAACAGTTTATGGCTTGTGTATAAGTTTTGCCGAGGTTAATACACAGTACTTACAGGATTACACACAAATTTATTTAATCGGGTTAAAGTTTTACATAACTAAAGTATGGCCTTATTGGGGCCCTGATATATCCTATACTGCTTCGCAAATCCCAGGTGCATTACAAGGATTATTAGTTGGATTACCATTCTATATTTCAGCATCACCAGAAGCTCCTTTTATATTATTGAATATTTTATCAACGCTGTCTTTGGCTTTTTTCGCATGGTATATCTCAAAAAGAATAACCGGAATTCCGAAATGGTTTATATATGCATGGTTGCTTACTGCGCCCTGGACAGTAAACTATAGTACAACAATTATAAACCCTTCCTATGTTTGGGCTCCGGCGATACTTTTTTTTATCAGTATTATTGAATTGCTACCCATTTATAAAGAGAAGATTCTTTCCATGAATCTTTCGTTTTTTTTAATTGGGTTATCTTTAGGATGGATCATGCAAATACATATGTCATGGGTCTTATTGCCATTTTATATTCTTATGACATTATATTTCCTTTTAAGAACAAAGAATTTCAAAATAATTTTTAGCGGGTTGTCCTTCCTGGGGATTGGCTTTATCCTGATTATATCTACAGTTATTCCTACATTAATAAAATATGGATTTTTTACAGGAGATGCAGGATCAGCAATTGTTTTCAATATATCAAATTTGAAAAACGCAGATGTAATTACACGCTTTATTGCCTTTAGTACATTTGAAGCCCGTCATTTTATTATCGGAGGACTAAAACAAGAAAAAATATTTCTGTTACATAATCTATGGGCAGCGCCTTTCATTGTGATTTTGTTTGTAACAGGCGTTTTGCAAACAATTTATTATATTACTTTTTTCTTTCGAAAAACAACTCATCCGGAATTCAAATATGTTAAATTATTTACTATTGGCACTGTTTTGCTCACATACATAAGCTTTCTGTTTGCCATCAGAGATGTTTCCTCATTGACCTTTTATTTACTTTTGCCTGTTTCATTTTGGTTTTCATTTTATTGCATTGAATATTTATTTAAAAAATCATTCTGGAAAAAATTTGCGGTCTTCTTTATCCTGTCAGGATTTATATATCACATTGTTTTAGCTAAGGAATATTATCCTTCAAATTCATTGTATTCCAAAAGCAATTTGATAAATCAGGCATTGAAAAACAAAGATTCAAGATTATTTGCATACAGAAGAACGCCGAATTGGGAGAAAAGAGAGAGAGAAAAATACTGGAGAAAAAATATAATAATCAGTTCAGCAGATACAATATTCTCTTATGTTAACAACTTTGATGAGTATGCGCCTGAAATTTTGCCGGAATCACTAAATAAAAAACTTTTCGTCAGCTATCCGTATTCCTGTCAGGTTGATTCGGTAAACACATTCAGTGTTGATTTTTTGAAACAAATAAAAGAAATAAATCACAAAAGAAAAGTCACAATATCTTTGTTTAGAAGGTTCTCTGAAATTAATGATTGCGAACTGGTTTTATCAATTGATAGTAGTGGAAAATCTTTATTTTGGTCGGGTGATAAAATATGCACTGATAGTTCAAATATAAATAAATGGAGTAAGATTTTAATTACAAAAGAGATCCCTGTAATTACTGATAATTCAGCAGAAATTGGGATTTATGTATGGTTGCCAACATCAAACAGCAAAACAAAAATTCAAATAGATGATTTTAATATTGGGTTTGAATAATAACTTGACAGTAATGCCGATCAGCACTTGGCACAATGTGTAGCGACTATTTTGCACGAATGATAATGTTATGCTTCGCACATACACTGATGATAGAAGTTTGTTAAAAGGCGCCGACCATTAAACCGTTAGGCAAATAAAAATAAGTTCCAAAAGAAATAATTATTAATTAAATAACTTAATAAAATGGAATCAAACAAATTCAAAGTTTACAAATACCGCTGGGTTGTACTTATTGTATATATGTTTGTGGTAACCGTTAACCAGCTGTTATGGATCACTTTTGCTCCTGTAACAACCGATGCAACCTTGTATTATCATGTTTCAGACATGCAGATCGGAATGCTTTCCATGTGTTTCATGCTCGTATACCTGGTCGTGTCAATCCCCGCATCATGGGTAATCGATACTTATGGAATTCGCTGGGGCGTAGGAATCGGTGTAGTACTTACAGGTGTGTTTGGATTTACAAGAGGAATGGCAGGTACGAATTACAGCCCGTTGCTCTGGTCTCAAATTGGAGTTGCGGTCGGTCAGCCTTTTATTCTCAATGCACTCACCAAGATTGCCGCCAGATGGTTTCCTATTGAAGAAAGAGCTACAGCATCAGGGTTTGGAACATTGGCTATGTATCTCGGCGTTTTGGTCGGGATGCTTTTATCGCCTTATCTTGTCAAAGAAAATGGTATGAGTGGAATGATTTATTGTTATGGAATAATTTCCATTTCATCACCTGTTCTGTTTTTTCTGCTGGTCAGAGAACGTCCGGCAACTGCTCCGTGTAGCGCCGATCAGGAGGAACGTTCTATGGCGTTTACCGGTCTTAAAGATACTTTACATAACAAAGCATTTTATTGGCTGATGTTCATCTTTTTTGTTGGGTTGGGTATATTCAATTGTGTGGCAACATGGATAGAGGATATTCTTAAGCCAAGAGGATTTACAGCCGAACAGGCAGGAACTACAGGCGGTGTTATGATAATAGGCGGAATTGTAGGTGCGATTATTATGCCTGTACTTTCAGATCGTCTCAGAAAAAGGGTTCCGTTTATCACCATTGCCCTTATTGGTGCTATTGTTGGACTGGCAGGCATAACCTTTGCTACAAGTTATTGGATGCTTCTTGCTTCGAGTATTACTTTGGGCTTTTTTCTGCTCAGCGCAGGCCCGATTGGATTTCAGTATGGGGCCGAAATGACCTTTCCCGCACCTGAAAGCACATCAAATGGTTTGCTTTTACTTGTTGGTCAGATTTCGGGAATCGCTTTTATATTTGGAATGGACAGTTTTAAATCGACCATAACAGGCTCGATGACCAATCCTTTGCTTGTACTTATAGGACTTGTGGTAATCAGCCTTTTTCTGTCAATGCTGCTTAAAGAATCAACATTGATCGGCAACAAAAAAGAAAATTAAAGTAAAAAAATTGAGTTTTTACGACTTAAATAAAGAACAACGAAAGTTACTTGTTGATAAAATCAACAACGAAATTCTTTCAGATCTTGATGCCCGCAAGAGCACACAGATATTGACTTACTTTTCCGATGAAGACATGTACATCCGGAAAACAGCTTATCTGGTAATAGGTAAAATTTATAAAGCCAAAAAAGAACATCGTCCTGAAATAATAAAACAGCTTGAATTATTGTCGAATAATGAAAATGAAAAAGTAAGGCAAACAGTAATTAATGCAGCGGGAGAAATTGGAATTACTGATTTTCAGAAGGTAGTGACTTTTATGGAAAAGGGATTGTTTGATAACCATCATTCTGTTCGTAACGCTGTAATCGGGTCAATCAAGAAGATGGGGGAGAAAAATCCGATACCGGTTATAGCCTTTGCAAAACGATTTTTACATCATGCAAATGCAGAGGTGCGCAGGGAAATTTGTCATGGACTTGAACTGTTTGGGCGAAAGCATCCGGAAGATATTTTGCCTTTGTTAAAAGAGTTGCAATATGAAAAAACGGCCAGAGTAAGAAATACCATAATTCATGTGATTGGTCAGATTAGCTATAAAAAAGACTGCCTTGAAACAGTGATAGAACATTTAAAAATATGGGAAAATAAAGAATTAGTTGACAAAGCAATGGACGAAATAATTGCCGTTCACGACCGATATAAAAACTTTGCATTCCATACACAGGAACAAGCTGTAAAATATATAAAAAAGCACTGGCACGCAGCCGGGAACCATTAGCGGTATTGCGATAATAAAAATCTGATTGATAAAAAAGATAATTTATATATCTTTTATTTATTGGACTTTGAACCATGAACAAATGAGCTAAGAACAAATTTGCATATAATTAAATTCTTCCTTCCTTTAAGCAGCACAACCATTTAACAATTCATAGCAAAAAAAAAATTAATTGTTTTGTGTTTAATTTCACGAATAATATATAAATTGCGGGCTTATTGTACACAATAGTAAAAGGTGTAATGAAGAAATTTAATCATCATATTTTTAGGGTGTTATTCTTTTTCGCGCTGCTATGCTATGCATCAGCTTTGATTGCCGAAGACAGCATTCCGGGAAAAGAAAAGGGCGGGAAGAAAGGAGAGGAGCCTTTTAATGCCGGCAAAATGATCATCGAACATATTACAGATGCTCACGAATGGCATATCATGACCATAGGCAAAACGGAAGTTTCCATTCCGCTTCCTGTGATACTTTATGATAACGGCAAAATTGTTACTTTCTGCTCTTGTCGTTTTAGCCACGGCGAAAAAGCTTATCATGGTTATAAAATAGAAACTGAGGAGGGTGCAAACAAAGACAAAATAGTAAAGACACTGCCCGATGGTACTCCTGATAAAAATGCTGCATTGCCTTTAGATTTCTCTATTACAAAGAATACGCTTTCACTGTTTTTTAGTGTGATTATTCTTTGCGTGATATTTATATCAATTGCGCGCAGGTATACAAGGAACCCTAACAGGGCACCGAAGGGATTACAGTCTATTCTTGAAGTATTAATATTATTTGTCCGCGATGATGTGATAAAACCTTCAATAGGAAAGAAATATGAAAGGTATATGCCTTATTTAATGACATTATTCTTTTTTATTTTCTTCAGCAATTTGCTTGGCATCATTCCTTTTTTCCCCGGAGGGGCAAATCTTACAGGAAATATTGCCATTACAATGGTTCTGGCTTTATTTACATTTACTATTACTACCTTCAGCGGAAATAAAAGCTATTGGGCTCATATTGTAAACACTCCTGGTGTGCCATGGTGGCTCAAGATTCCCATCCCTCTTATGCCTGTTGTTGAAGTGATAGGATTAATTACCAAACCTTTTGTGTTGATGGTCCGTCTCTTTGCCAACATATCTGCCGGGCATATCATTATTCTCGGCTTTATCGGATTGATTTTTGTTTTTGGAAACATTAATGTTGGAGTCGGTTATGGAGCTTCTGTGATATCCGTGGCATTTTCAATATTCATGGGCTTGCTCGAATTGCTGGTTGCTTTCCTGCAGGCATACGTATTTACTCTTTTATCATCGCTTTATTTCGGCATGGCAATCGAAGAACACGAGCATCATGAAGAAAATGTTCATTAATAAATAATTTTGAAAGATTTTTTTTAATAACCTAAATACTTTTTATTATGTCAATGTTATCAGTAATTATGGAAGCAGTAACCAACCTGGCACCTGTCGCAAAAATGGGAGCAGGAATTGGTGCTGGTATTGCAGCAATCGGAGCAGGTATCGGTATAGGACGTATAGGTGGCAGCGCAATGGACGCTATTGCACGTCAGCCGGAAGCCATGGGCGATATTCGTTCGAACATGATCGTTGCAGCAGCACTTATAGAAGGGGTTGCTTTCTTTGCAATTGTGGTTTGTTTGCTTATTCTTTTCATCTAAGCGAAAACCAAAGAAATGTTTATTTGAACGGTTGGTTTAAGTAAACATTTTGCCTCACCCCCTCTGTCCCCCTCTCCAAATGGAGAGAGGGAATAAAAGGGGGAGAGGTATTTTAAATTTTTACAATAAAACTTAAAAACATATGGAACTAGTAACTCCGCACATAGGACTGATCTTCTGGATGACTTTGTCGTTTGCCGTTGTTCTTTTCATACTGGGCAAATTTGCATGGAAACCTATTATGAAAGCCCTGAAAGAAAGGGAAGATTCTATTGATAACGCTTTACGTGCCGCAGAAAAAGCAAAAGAAGAAATGGTGCAATTAAAATTCAGCAACGAAGAGTTGATGAAAGAAGCAAAGGAAGAACGCGATGCCATGCTGCGCGATGCAAGAAAAATAAGGGATAACGTTATTGGGGAAGCGAAGACAAAGGCGGAAGAAGAAGGAAAAAGAATTGTTGAGATGGCTAAAGAAAACATTCATTTCGAGAAGATGGCTGCACTGACCGAATTAAAGAACCAAATTGCTATTCTTTCGATTGAAATTGCAGAGAAGATCATGAAGGAAGACCTTTCGACAAATGAAAAACAAAAAGCACTGGTAACAAAATTACTGAACGAAATACATTTCAACTAGCATGAGAGAAACCCGTATTGCGATCAGGTATGCCAAAGCGCTGTTCGAGCTTTCTCTTGAACAGAAAAGCCACGAACAAACTCACCAGGACATGGTTCTTGTGCATAATGTTTGCATGGAGAATAAAGATTTCCGTTTACTGCTTTCAAGTCCTATCATAAAAATAGATAAGAAACAAAACATAATGAAGTCGCTGTTTGAGGGGAAGATAGGAAAACTTTCGCTTGCTTTTCTTAACCTTATTACTGCAAAAAGAAGAGAGAACTTTATAGAACCTATAACAGAACAATTTCTGGCAGTTTACCAGGAATACAAGGGAATCATTTCAGCAGTACTTACCACTGCAACAGGAGCTGACGATAATATAAGGGATACCGTAAAAGGACTTGTAGGCAAATTCACAGAGAAAGACGTTGAACTTGTTGAGGAAATTAAAAGCGAAATAATTGGCGGATTCATATTACGCTTTGGTCAATACCAGTTTGATGACAGTATCCGCAAGAAGATCATGAAACTTAAAAGAGAATTTAATATTAACGTTTACGAAAAAGGATTTTAATACATCCATACTATTATGGCAGAAATAAAACCAGCCGAAGTATCGGCAATTTTAAGACAGCAATTATCCGGGTTCAAATTTGAATCTGAGCTTGAAGAAACAGGTACCGTATTGCAGGTAGGTGATGGGATTGGGCGTATCTACGGACTTACCAATGCCCAGTCAGGCGAGCTTGTTGAATTTGTTAAGGATGGAATGAAAGGTATCGTTCTGAACCTTGAAGAAGACAATGTGGGTATTGTGCTCCTAGGTGAAGCTACACATATCAGGGAAGGAGATATTGTAAAAAGAACAGGCCGTATTGCATCTGTGAAAGTCGGCGAAGGTATGCTGGGAAGGGTTATCAATACTGTTGGCGAACCTATTGATGGCAAAGGACCAATACAAGGTGAAACGTATGAAATGCCGCTTGAAAGAAAAGCCCCGGGAGTTATTTATCGTCAAGGCGTAAATCAACCACTGCAAACCGGTATCAAGGCTATTGATTCAATGATTCCCATAGGTCGAGGACAGCGCGAACTTATCATCGGTGACCGCCAGACCGGCAAATCAGCAATTGCAATTGACGCTATCATCAATCAGAAAGAATTCTTTGATAAAGGACAACCTGTTTACTGTATATATGTTGCAATTGGTCAAAAAGGTTCAACCATTGCAAGTGTTCAGAAAACACTTGAAGACCATGGCGCCATGCAATATACCATAATTGTGGCGGCACCTGCATCTTATCCTGCAGCCATGCAATTTTATGCACCATTTACAGGCGCTGCCATAGGAGAACTCTTCAGAGATACAGGCAGACCTGCATTGGTGATCTATGATGACCTTTCGAAACAGGCTGTTTCATATCGTGAAGTATCTCTGCTGCTTCGTCGTCCTCCCGGTCGTGAAGCATATCCGGGTGATGTGTTCTACTTGCATTCAAGGTTACTTGAACGAGCTGCACGCATTATTACTTCTGACGAAATAGCAAAACAAATGAACGACCTTCCTGCTACCATTAAGCATTTGGTAAAAGGCGGCGGTTCGCTTACAGCGCTTCCTATTATTGAAACACAGGCAGGGGATGTATCTGCATATATCCCTACGAACGTGATCTCTATTACGGACGGACAAATTTTCCTTGAAACCAATTTGTTCAACTCAGGTATTCGTCCCGCTATTAATGTTGGTATTTCTGTATCACGAGTTGGAGGTACTGCACAAATAAAATCAATGAAGAAAGTTGCCGGTACATTAAAACTTGATCAGGCACTTTTCCGCGAACTTGAAGCGTTCTCAAAATTTGGCTCCGACCTTGATGCTGCTACAATGGCTGTACTTGAAAAAGGAAGAAGAAATGTTGAAATATTAAAACAACCTCAATATTCTCCTGTTCCTGTTGAAAAACAAATTGCTATTATTTATTGCGGAACAAAAGGATTATTGCTCGGTGTGCCTTTAAATAAAATTCGTGATTTTGAAGAAGAATTTTTACACTTCCTTGAACTGCATCATCAAAATATACTTGATACTTTAAAGTCAGGTCAATTGACTGATGAAGTAATTGCAACCATAGAAAAAGTAGCAAAAGAACTTTCAGAAAAATATAAAACAACGAAGTAGTAAGTTTAACATTTCTATAATACTCCAATGTCGGGATTAAAAGAAGTAAGGACAAGAATAGCATCTGTTAAATCAACACAGCAGATTACAAGCGCCATGAAAATGGTTTCTGCTTCCAAGTTGAAACGTGCACAGAATGCCATTCTGAAATTGCGTCCTTATGCAGGAAAACTTAAAGAAATACTTGAAAACCTCAGTGCAAGCCTTGACAGCACGGATGGCATTTATTCAAAAGAAAGAAAAACTCAAAAGGTTCTTATTGTTGTTATTACATCCAACAGGGGACTTTGCGGTGCTTTTAACGGTAATGTTGTTAAGAATGCGACAACTATGATCAATACAAAATATTCCGAGGTCAATAAAGGCGGAAACCTTGATATTATCTGTATCGGAAAGAAAGGCTCAGAGTTTTTTGTAAAAAGGAAATACAATGTAATTGAATCAAATGCAGAGATATTGGATAAACTTTCATTTGAGAACGTTGCTCCTATAGCCGAAAGCATGATGAAGGCGTTCGTAACCGGTAAATACGACAGGATAGAAGTGGTGTACAATCAATTTAAAAATGCCGCAGTTCAGGTACTTTCCACAGAACAGTATCTGCCTATTGCAAAAGCCGCCGCAAAGGGTAAAGCAAAACAAACTTCCGATTATATTTTTGAACCGAGCAAAAAAGAAATAGTTTCTGAACTTATTCCGAAATCATTAAAGCTGCAGTTCTATAAAATGCTTCTTGATTCTGTTGCCGCTGAACATGGCGCACGTATGACGGCTATGCATAAGGCAACCGATAACGCTGATTCGTTGCTTAAAGAACTCCGCCTTAGCTACAACAAAGCTCGTCAGGCTTCCATTACCAAAGAAATTCTTGAAATAGTTGGTGGGGCAGAGGCGTTAAAAGGATAGCTCTTTTCCTTCTTAATATTTTTAAACAAAGGGATATCTATAGGTCAATCAAATCACGGATAACCACTGAAGCCGCATGGCATCCAAAAATTGCCGGCATATATGAAATAGTACCTACGCGGGATTTCTTATTCTTTTCATTTTCTATTAACTCAACAGAACCATTTTTGGCTTCTTCGGGAGAAAATACTACTTTAAAGTTTGAATAAATATCAAACTTATGTAATTTTTTACGCAAGTAATGAGCTAACTTGCAATTGTATGTTTCCGAAATATCAACAACTTTAACAAGTTCGGGATTGAATTTTCTTCCGGCTCCCAATGAGGAAACCAGTTTTAAATTAAGCTTTAAAGTATTATAAATAAAATAAACTTTTGGCGAAAGGGTATCTATGGCATCAATAACATAATCATATATAGCAAGCGACAGGGTTTCGGGAATTTTTTCGTCCTTTAAATATTCATTTATAGCAATAAGTTTTAAGGCAGGATTAATATCCAGTAATCTTTCGGAAACAACTTCTGTTTTGAACTTTCCTTCCGTGCTGACAAAAGCAGGTATCTGCCTGTTTCGGTTGCTGTCCTGAATTTTATCCGAATCAATAATGCTAAGTTTGCCAACGCCTGCCCTGCACAACATTTCGGCTGCCATGGCGCCCACACCACCCAAACCGGCAATAAGCACATGGCTATTTTCAAGCTTTTTAAGCTTTTCTTTTCCAATAAGTAATTCCGTCCTCTCCTGCCAGTTTTCCATAAAAACGTAAATAATGATCCCTTGCAAAAGTAAAAAATTGCCAAAATGTTTTCTATTTATATTTGATTTTGTACATTTGCAGCCACATTGTCCTGTGGTGTAACTGGCAACACGTCTGTCTCTGGAACAGAAGAGTCCAGGTTCGACCCCTGGCAGGACAACAGTACTAAACAAAACCCCTTTACTTCAAAGGGGTTTTAATTTATATCCTGTATAAGAAGCTTCTTGTTATCTATTAATTATTAATGATTATAGAATTTCTTGCATTTCCCCTACAAATATCTTCATTTACTGTTAGTGGTGTTGCATAAACAGTTTAAATATTCGCATTTTTTTAGAGTTGGTGTAAAAACAGTTATTATCGTCACGATTATGAGAAAAAATGTTATAATATGAAATTGTCCGCGAGCTTTTACAAATTATTTGTTTTTAATTGCTTCTTTGTATATTTGTTCACATTTATTTAAGTCTGACTTTAAAACCAGTTCAAATGAAAAAGCTATTATCATTATTATTAGTTGCCGGAATTGTAGCATTTGTCTCTTGCAACCCAACGAAAAAAGATAGAGATAAAGAAGTTATACAAAAAAAACTTGATTCTTTAAAACAGGATTCAATTGCCAAACTTAATACCGATGCTGCAAAGATGAAATTAACAGGAAAAGTTAAAACATTAACAGAAATCAAATATAAAGCAGTAGATAGCTTTGGAGAAATTCAAACAGGAGATATTGAAAGAAAGAATATTATAGTTTTTAATGAAAAAGGAATAAAGATTGAGGAAAGCCAATACGATTCTCACGACAGCCTGGAGCATAAATACACTTACAACTACGATGACAAAGGTAATGAGATTGAGATGAATTCTTATAATTCTGACGGCAGCTTGAAATTTAAAAATACTTATAAATATGATGATAAAGGGAATAAAACCGAGGAGAACTCATACGCCTCAAACGGAAAACTGAATTATAAAAACACATATAAGTATGATACCAGGGGGAATGAAACAGAAGAAGACGATTTCAAGTCGGATGGCAGTTTAGATTATGCATTTACTTATAAATATGATTATAATAAAACAGGTAACTGGCTGAAGGAAACTGAGTGTATTAATGATAAACCCAAAAACATAACAGCCCGGGAAATAAGCTATTATTAAGAATTTTTGTATTGAATTTTGCAAAATAAATTTCCAACGAATAAACTCGCTCTCAAAGAGCACATCAAAACAGACAGTTGGATGTAGCTCAGAAAAATACAATACTTTTGCTTATTAGTTAAAAACATTTTCATGGAAAAGAAAATCAGGGTGAGGTTTGCTCCAAGTCCTACGGGACCATTGCATATTGGAGGCGTAAGAACGGCATTATATAATTATTTATTTGCAAAGAAGTTTGGCGGTGATTTTATCCTCCGCATTGAAGATACTGACCAAACCCGTTTGGTTCAGGGGGCTGAAGAATATATAATAGAATCGCTTGAATGGTGTGGCATTAAATTCAATGAAGGTGTTCACGCTGGCGGTCCTTATGCTCCTTACCGCCAGTCCGAAAGAAAAGATATGTATAAGCAATATGCCGACAGGCTGATTGAAAAAGGGTATGCCTATTATGCTTTCGATACACCCGAGGAACTTGAAGCTAAAAGGAAAGAATATGAAGCAAAAAAGCAAACATTTCAATATTCTTCAGTTAATCGTGCTTCGATGAAGAATTCACTGGCGCTAAGCCACTCTGAAGTGAAACAGAAGATTGAATGTGGCGAATCATTTGTTATCAGGATAAAAATTCCCGAAAAAGAAACTATTGAGGTGACTGATCTGATAAGGGGAAAAGTACATGTTGATTCTTCCCAGCTCGACGATAAAGTCCTTTACAAATCCGATGGTTTGCCTACTTATCATCTTGCCAATGTTGTTGATGATTATCTGATGAAGATTACACATGTTATCCGGGGCGAAGAATGGCTTCCTTCGGCTCCTTTGCATGTATTGCTTTACCGCTACCTGGGTTGGGAAAACGAAATGCCGCAGTTTGCACATTTACCTTTATTGCTGAAACCGGATGGAAAAGGCAAATTAAGTAAACGTGACGGCGATAAGCTTGGCTTTCCTGTATTTCCTTTGAGGTGGACAGATCCAAAAACAGGAGAAATTTCTTCCGGTTATCGCGAGTCTGGCTATTTTCCGGAAGCAGTTGTTAACATACTTGCTTTGCTTGGCTGGAATCCGGGAACAGAACAAGAATTATTTTCAATGGATGAATTGATTCAATCATTTTCACTTGAAAGAGTTGGCAAAGCCGGTTCTAAATTTGATTTCGAAAAAGCCAAATGGTTCAATCATCAGTATTTAATTAGGAAATCTGATGAAGATATAGCCAGTTCATTTTCCGATATTCTTAAATCTAAAGGAATAACAGCCGGTAATGAGCACCTTATTAAAATATGCAGTCTGATCAAAGAGCGCGTAAATTTTACAAGTGAATTATGGTCGCAATCTTTCTTCTTTTTTGAAGCGCCTAAAGCATTTGACGAAAAAATAATAAAAGATAAATGGAAAGAAAACTCTTTCCAATTAGTTCTTGAGGTAAAAGATGTCATTGCAAATGCTTCATTCAATTCGGCAACTCAGCTAAAAGAAATCGTGTCCAACTTCATACATGAAAAGCAATACAACACCGGGCAAATAATGAATGCCTTGCGAATTTGTATGGTTGGAACATTACTTGGCCCCGATCTTTTTGAGATTATTACGCTGCTGGGAAAAGATGAAAGCCTGAAAAGAATAGATTTTGCCTTACAAACGATAAAATAATAATAATAGATTTTTTAAAATATTTGCAAGACCTTTATTCAGTGTCAGCTGCTATATTAATTGCACAACTGTCATGCGGATATTTTATTCATACATATTGATATTCATTTTCGAAATTTATTCATATTTTTGCCTATTATTAACCAAAAACATTTTATTATGAAAAGAAATTTACTATTTATTGCATTGCTCTTTATCAGTTTCGGAGTAAATGCACAGTACTGGTCGCAGCAATATACCAACATGCCCGGCACTTCAATTGGTGTTGACCAGATGTCAATTGTTGACAGTAGTATCGTTTGGATAAACGGAATGAATGGCTCGGGCGCAGGTTCATCAGTCATTTGTGCAAATTCAAGGACGCAAGATGGAGGAGCTACTTGGCACGCAGGTACATACAGTGGTTTTACTTCAGGAGTTAAACCTGCCGTTTTATGTGGTGTTTCTTATAACAAAGCTTTTTGTGTTGCTTATGATTCTGTAGCAGGAGTAGCCACTTTCTGGGGAACAACCGATGGTGTAAATTGGTCAAAAGTGACTGGTGTATTAAACACGGGAACTACTACTTTTGCTGATGGGGTTAAATTCTGGGATCATGGCAAAGGTTTTTGCTATGGAGACCCTGTAAATAGTCATTTTGATATATACACTACCAGCGATAGTGGTGCAACCTGGACAGCTGTTGACACCTCCCTTATTCCAAAATCTCCCAGTGGTGAATATGGATATAACGGTCCTTCATGCGCTTCTATTGTTTCCGGAGGTATCGGCTGTTTCATGACAAATAAAGGCAGAGTATTAAAAACTACTGATTATGGTGCAACATGGACTCTTACACCTGTAGCTCCATTTACCGTATCAGCAAATGGAATGATATTTGCTTCAAGTGCCAATTGGATCATATTTGCTAATTATCCTCTTTCTACTTCAACGGTGGAAAGCTGGAAATATACTACTGATGGTGGAACAACCTGGGATACCTTAAGTCCCTCCGGTAATTTTTATCAGTACCAATTATGTTATGTCCCAGGCACAACAAATATGTTTGTCGCAACTTCTCCTTTTGGTGCTACTACCATAAATGGTGTTGGATATAGTAGTGATGGAGGATTGTCATGGACTGATTATTTAGATGCCACTTATTTACAGCCTGGCGGGTCAAATATTCAATGTCTTGGCGTTGGTTTTTGCGATTCATTAATTGGCTGGGTGGGAAATTACAACACTACATCTCCTACCGTAAGTTCTATTTTAAAATATCATCCTCATGCGATTGGTAAAGATGCTGGAGCCATAGCTATTTTGCAACCCATCACCCCGACCAACACTGGCGCTCATGTGCAAGTCAAAGTGAGAGTTCAAAACTTTGGCTCAGATACTATTACATCCATGAACATTGCATATCAGGTTAGTGC
This sequence comes from Bacteroidales bacterium, assembly GCA_050013795.1. Taxonomy (GTDB): domain Bacteria; phylum Bacteroidota; class Bacteroidia; order Bacteroidales; family CG2-30-32-10; genus CAWHOW01. The sequence continues at coordinate 23,568 of JBEKEO010000011.1, read as the reverse complement.
TTCTACTCCTGTTTCTGTTGCCTGGTCAGGTACTTTGGACCCCGATTCCACATTGGATTACACTTTTACAACGACCTATGTTGCTCCTGATTCTTCATCTTATGAGCTTTGTGCATATACCGTATTAACCGGAGATATCTATCCTTCAAACGATAAAACCTGTGCAACTGTGCATGGAACTGTTGGTATTCAAGAGGATCAATTAACCGGATTAACTCTGGGTCAGAATTTCCCTAATCCCGCAAACGGTATCACTACAATTGGTTTTACTGTGCCTGTTAATGGCAAGATGATATTCTCGTTAATGAATTCATTGGGACAGGTTATTTACAGCGAATCAAAGGATGTTAATACAGGAAGTCATAACATAACATTAAACACCAGCCAATTTTCAGCAGGAGTTTATTTTTATGAATTTAACTTCAATGGCAGCAAGCTATACAAGAAAATGATCGTCAATTAAACCGATAAATTTTCTTAAATTTAAAAGAAGAGGTAAGCGATTACCTCTTTTTTTTGTCAATTTAATTACCTAAATGTTTAGATTTTGCCAAAATTATTTACATTTGAAAAAATATTCATAGATTAACTGACCGATTTAGCCTGAATTATTTTTGTAACCGTTGTATTTATGATTGGTAAGAAAATATCATTAAGCGATATCGCAAAAAGCCTGGGCGTTTCTAAAACTCTTGTCTCCATGGTTTTAAATAACCATGCCGATGAAAAAGGAATAAGCAAGGTTACCCAGAAAAGAGTTTGGGAGAAGATTAAAGAATATAACTATAAGCCCAACATGATGGCGCGGGGACTTCGGCTTGGAAGATCGAATACTATCGGACTTATTGTATCGGATATTTCCAATCCATTTTATTCCAAGATAGCAAGATATATCGAAAATTTTGTCGAGCCCAAAGGATATAATATTATGATATGCAGCACTGATGAAGATGTTGAGAAAGAAATTCGCTTGATAAAGATGTTGCGTGACAGGCAAACTGATGGTTTAATTATTTCTACTTCTCAAAAAAGCAGCAAAGAAATTAGAATTTTACTGGATGAAAAATATCCCTTTGTTCTTATAGACAGGGTGATGCCTGACGTAAAAACGAATAGTGTTATTGTTGATAATTTCAAGGGATCTCATCACGCTGTTACTCATATGCTGCAACAAGGATATAAAAAAATTGCAGCGTTTGCAGTATCCCCATCATATGTTTCCACTATTAATGACAGAATAGAAGGTTATCTAAGAGCAATTAAGGATTTTGGACTGACATACGGCAAGGCCTATTTAAAAGAAATTCCGTTTACAAACGTCAAGGAGACAGTAAGGAAAGAATTATCAGCATTATTGAATTCAAAAGATAAGGTCAATGCATTATTTGCTGTAAATAATAATATAGCCGTTGCCTGTTTGGAATGTTTAAACGATATGAAGGTTCGTATTCCGGAAGATATTGCATTTGTTTGTTTCGATGATCTGGATGTATTTAAATTTGGTCGCCCTTCAATAACCGCAATCTCCCAGCCTATTGAAGAAATATGCAAAAACGCTGCCGATATTTTGCTCGAGAACATTAAAAATAAAGATGACCGCGTGGAATTATCACAAGTAAAGCTTCCCACAACACTTATCGTAAGGAGATCTACTGTAAACTAATTTTAAAGTATGGAAAAAGAAAGAGAAAATGTAAGCTACTCATCTTCTTTGATCGTGCTTACTACTCTCTTTTTCATGTGGGGATTTATTACCGTTCTGAATGATATCCTCAGCCCTTACTTAAAGGGTGTCTTTGCCTTGTCTCATTTCCAGGCTAACCTGGTTCAGTTTGCTTTCTTTATTGCTTACTTTCTCGGCTCGGTTATTTATTTTATATTGTCAATAACTGTTGGTGATCCCATTTCCCGAATAGGGTATAAGAACGGAATAATCTTAGGATTATTTGTTTCGGCAATTGCCTGTTTTCTTTTTTATCCTGCGGCAACAACATTTCATTCGTTTGGTGTTTTTCTTGGGGCACTGTTCCTGCTGGGACTTGGCTTTACTATACTGCAGATAGCCGCGAATCCTTATGTGGCTATTCTTGGCGCTCCCGAAACAGCATCAAGCAGGCTTAATCTTTCACAAGCTTTTAATTCTTTCGGAACTACCATCGCTCCTGTTTTAGGCGGGTTCTTCCTGTTTGAATATTTTGTTTCTGCTAAAGGCGATGGCGCAACATCTGTCAAGACACCTTATCTTTTTCTGTCTGCTGTGCTGGTGTTGCTGATGATTTTTATTTATTTCTCCAAACTCCCCGTCTTTTCAAATAATGAAAAGATTGAAAAGAAAGCAGGCGCATTAATATTTCCGAATCTGACTTTTGGAATGGCAGCTATATTCTTCTATGTAGGGGCCGAAGTTGCCATTGGAAACAACCTTGTTTCATATATAGGTCTGCCGCAGATAATGGGATTAAAAGCAGCCGATGCCAGTAATTATCTGGCTTATTATTGGGGTGGTGCTATGATAGGGCGTTTTCTGGGAGCTATCTCACTGAGCGGAATGAAGTCTGCTAAAAAATACACATCCATGATATTAATGGCGCTGGCAGCTTTTCTGGTAATATATTTTATTACCTATTACATGAAAGGATTAACATTAGGGCAAGTCTGGTATTACTTGGTTTTCATGCTGCTGAATTACTTTGTCTTTATCCTTGGCCGTTCCATGCCTGCCCGCACCCTTGCGCTTTTCGCAGTGATGGCTCTGGCTTTATTGCTTACTGCCATCTTCACCGAAGGTAAAACTTCTATGTGGTGCATGCTCTCCATTGGATTGTTTAACTCCATTATGTGGTCAAATATATTTACTTTAGCCATTGCAGGCTTGGGCAAATATACGTCGCAAGGTTCGTCCCTCTTGGTGATGATGATACTTGGCGGAGCATTGCTTCCTCCCCTTCAGGGATTATGCGCAGATCATTTCGGGGTACAGATCGCATTTCTTGTCCCTGTGTTATCATACGTATATTTATTCTTTTACGGGATAAGAGGATATAAGCCGAAGCTAAATACTGAAATGAATATTAATTAATTTGAATACTTTTATCAGTTAATGAAAAAGAAAGTAGCAATAGGAATAGATATAGGCGGAACGACTACTGATTTCGGTATTGTTGACAGGCAGGGATATTGCTTTTCAAAGCACAGCATAAGGACTGACAAGTATGATGATGTGATTCCTTTTCTCGGTGAGCTTACGAAGAAGCTTAAACTCCAGATCAAAGAACTTAAAGGGAGGTACGATATAAAGGGAATAGGTGTCGGCGCTCCCAATGGAAATTATTTCAATGGTACTATTGAATTCGCCCCTAACCTTAAATGGAAAGGCGTTGTGCCCCTTGCCAATTTAATTGAAGAGCGAATGCATTTGCCCGTGGTGCTTACCAACGATGCTAACGCTGCTGCCATAGGCGAAATGATATATGGCGCTGCAAAGGGTATGAAAGATTTTATCGTTATCACGCTTGGAACAGGACTTGGCAGTGGTATTGTAGTTGACGGGAAACTGCTTTACGGTCACGATGGCTATGCCGGAGAGTTGGGGCACATGACCGTGGAACCCGAAGGACGCTTGTGTGGCTGCGGGAAAAAAGGATGCCTCGAAGCTTATGCCTCTGCAACAGGCATTACAAGGACTGTCATTGAAATGCTTAAGGAATCTGATAAACCAAGCATCCTGAGAACTATTAAGAAAAATAAGTTAAGCTCTAAAGATATCTTTCTTGCTGCGCAGAAAAAGGATGAAATTGCTCTCGCCGCCTTTGAATACACAGGATATATCCTCGGCATAAAGCTAGCCGATGCAATTACTTTTTCAAGCCCGGAAGCAATCATTCTATCCGGCGGGCTTGCAAACGCAGGACATTTCATATTTACTCCTGCAAAGAAATACATGGAAAAATACCTCCTGCCTTTTTTTCAGAATAAAGTGAAACTACTTCCTTCAAAGTTGACAAAAGATAATGCCGCAGTGCTTGGTGCCGCTGCTCTTGTGTGGACACACACACAAAGATAAACTGTTATTTATAATGATGAAAAACAGGTTTGCAGTGAATAGAAATTAGTTGAAACTGGAAATTGATTGAAACTAAAAGATATTAATTTCCCAGTTTCTATAAATTTCAATTAGTTTCAACCGACCTTTTGACCTTAAACTTGATTTCATTCAGTATATTTCTTCTTCATCTAAATATTTTTTATTACCTTTACCTCTGTAAAAGAACATATTATGGGAAAGAAAAAAGCGCCTTCGTTTCCGGTACCGGACACCCTGTTTCATGATGCTTTTCAGGGACTGATGGCTCACTTGGCAGTGCCCGACCCCGAAAGCAACGATACTGTTAATCCTTCGTGGCAACGCCTGGGTTTGGATAACGTTACTGTTTATACACCACTGGTGAAGCTTTTGGGCGATGAAACTACTGCAAATACATGGATAAATGTGTATTATCTTGAGAAATCAAAAGCCACATACACCGAGGTGCTGAAAGACCAGAAAAATAATCTGAAGAGAAAAGCCCTGACTATTATCCGCTCGCAAAGGATGATTCTAAAAGCCAATGAAAAAGCAAGCCCGGGTATTTTGACCGCCTCCGATAAATTAACATGGTATATTGGAGAACCTAACCCCCTGACTTCAATTGATGCCTCTTTGAACACCCTTCACCCGGAGCCTTCGCTGCAAATTAAATCCATCAGCTATTGTATGCATGTGGTAGATGCATACTACGCAGGGACTCCCTCAAGTAAAATGTTCCCCGACGGCATTATATTAATGGAACTGGCTCGTTACATAGGCACTGAAGCGCCCACCGATTATTCGCAGTATTCTCATTTACTGTTCAGCGGAAGGTTTCGCAACCTTAGTAAGTTTGGCGCAGCCGACAGGAAGCAGGAGGCTTGGTATATAGCACGTTATATTAGCCCCACCGGATGGGAAAGCCGATGGAGCGAAGCTGTGAGCGCCACTATAGCATAAGCAATGATAGTAATGGCACATATAATAGACATTACAGCATATCCCCAAGAGCATATTTCCACTGAATTCTATCGTAATTCCACTAAATTATGGCATAAATCCACTAATTTACGATGTAATTTACCTGAAATCTTTCGTAAATCCACTAATTTATACTGTATTTCCACCGATTTCTATCACGTTTCCACTAATTTCTATTATAATTCCACTAAATCCTATTACAATTCACCTGAAATCTATTGTAATTCCACTAATTTACAACGTAATTCCACTGATTTCCCAACTTCCGCATGTGCGCGAATGATAATAACAAGTGCGCGAATGACCGAGGGATGTGTGCGAATGACTACCGGATATGCGCTAACGACTGCGGGATGTACCCTAACTATAGAAGGAAGTGTGCGAATGACTACGGGGAGTGCGCTAATGATGATGCCAATGCCGCTTAATGATAAATGTATAGCCGTTACGAGTAAAACATATTAACCAATAACAACCGCTATGAAGAAAACAACCACCGCAACAGCAGTAAGTAGCAAGACACAAGTAGTAAGTCGTAAGACAGCTGTTGCAAATCGTAAATCAACTCCCATAATCCTATTCTCCTATTATCTATTCTCCTTTCTTGTTCTCACTACTCTTCTCACCCCCGCCTCCGCCCAAACTGCATATATAACGAATGAAGGAGATAGTACTGTATCTGTTATTAATATTGCTACCAATACTGTTACTGCTATAATTACGGTTGGTCGTGCCCCTTTTGGTGTTTCTGTGAGCGCCGATGGAAGTAAAGTATATGTTACGAATGAAGGTACTAATACAGTTAGTGTAATAAACACTGCTACCAATACTGTTTCGGCAACAATTCCGGTTGGTTCTTATCCACGTGGTGTATCTGTAAGTCCTGATGGAAGTAAAGTATATGTTACGAATAAGGTTTCTTGTACAGTAAGTGTAATAAACACGTCTACCAATACTGTAACGGCTACAATTCCGGTTAGTACAGGTCCTGTCGGTGTATCTGTAAGCCCCGATGGAAGTAAGGTCTATGTAACGAATTATTCTGCTGCTTCAGTGAGTGTGATAAACACTACTACAAACAATGTTTCCGCAACAATTACAGTTGGTACCCAACCTGCTGGTGTATCTGTGAGTCCTGATGGAAGCAAGGTGTATATTGCGAATTTGTACACTTGTACGGTAAGCGTAATAGACAGCACTACCAATACTGTTACGGCTACAATTCCAGTTGGTAATGCTCCGTCTGGTGTATCTGTTAGTCCGGATGGAAGCAAAGTATATGTTGCAAATGGAATGGATAATACAGTAAGTGTAATAAACAGCGCTGCAGATACTATTTCGGATACAATTACAGTTGGTACTGACCCTGTTGGCGTATCTGTTAGTCTCGATGGAAGCAAGTTATATGTTGCAAATTCTCATTCTAATACAGTAAATGTAATAAACACTACAACTAATACTGTTACAGATACAATTGCTGTTGGTTCTTACCCTGGAGCATTTGGTAATTTTATTTCCACATACCTTAGCGGTATTGCGCCGCAAAGCATGGTGGCGGCAGGGATAGATATATTTCCTAACCCAGCAAGTGAGGAAATAAAGGTGAGCGGTAATCAGTCAACGGTGAGCGGTGTTGAGGTCTTTAACTTGCTTGGAGAGAAGGTTTATAGTTTACCGATAACCGATTACTGTTCACCGATAACCATTAACGTAGCTGGTTTACCAAGCGGAGTGTACATGGTGAAGGTGAAGACGGAGAAAGGCATGGAAGTGAGTAAGTTTGTGAAGGAATAAAGAAGTAGGCAGGAGGCAGCGGCAGTAGGCAATGGAAAAGAACCAAGTCCCAAAACCCAAGCCCAAAGTCTCAATGAAACAATATAACTTGGGGCTTGGAATTTGTAATTTGAGACTTGGAACTTAAAAAGCAGGCAGCAGCATCGGCAGCTTATTTAAACCGATATAAGCTTTCTCGTGTATTTCAGTATAGAAGACTATTTCGCAGGTAACCGGGATTTGAAAAGTGCTTAGTTGCCTGGTTGTTTCAATCGGGGAACATATTTGTGATATCTTACCCGGTTAAACCTTAGTACCTTAATCTGAGTGGGATCATTAAGAATAATTTCCAGCTTACCTTTATATTTCTTTATAATGCCTGATAATTCCACTTCTTTTCCTGTGTTGGAATCAATATCCTTAAAAGAACCTTTATCTGAATTAAAGATCACGCCAACAAAAGTATTGTCAGGATATTTTCCCCCCATGTTTAAAAAAGTTGCTTTGGCAGAATGATTAATTTGTTCAACTTTCCCAACTACAATAATTTTTTCTCCAATGTGATATTTTGCGTCATCGGGTCTGATTTTTAATTGAGCAATGCCCCTGTAACTGAACGATAAAACAAACAATAAAAAAATAATTTTTTTCATCGAATTTGCTTTTAATGCATAAAAATACAGTTTTAGAATTAATTGTATCAAATTAAATTCAAATATTTTTTATAGGCTTCGGCATCTTCTGGTCCTTCATTTTTCTTATTGCCAGCTGATATTAAAAGGCAAAGTAAACCTTGCAGGAACTTTTTTCCCGTCATCTGTGGCCGCTTTCCATTTAGGCATTCCTTTGATCGCCTGTAAAACCTGATCTTCCAGATGCGTTAACTTGTCGGGAGTTAAAGGATTAACTATATAAGGATTCCTGATATGTCCGGCCGTATCAATAACAAATGAAACGCGGATCTTGGATTGCATTACGTCGCCCTTCTTTGCAGCAGGGACTTTTATATTACCATAAACATATTGATAAAGTTTTGCTTGTCCACCCGGAAATTCAGGCATATATTCGGCATTGGTATAAACCTTCATGCCATCCAGCGTATCCGGTTTGGTTGAATTTTCATGGGTTGCAGCAGTCTGGGAATAGGCTGCAACTTTAATCAGAAATAATACAATTATTAATAAATGTCTATTCATTATTTGAGAATTAAATTAATAATTCATTGTCTTTACTTGTATTGGCCTAAATCTAACCTTTATTCAGCGTAAATTGACCGGTATCCAGATCAGGTTCGCCGTTAGTCCAAAGCTTGTTATTCTTAATGATCACATCGAAATTTAATCTCCTTCCCGATTCAAAAAAGGGCGATGAATGAATAGTAACTTTAAATGATAACTGCTGCCCTGTAATTGGATTTTTCCGTTTTATTATTGCTTTATAATAATTTGAACCGGGCTTATCATTAAAAAGTTTTTTGTCGAGAGCAAAATACGAATGCTTTCCCTGTTTGTAGGGAATATAATTTTGTGTCTGCCCATTTGCGTATTTAATAATTATGGTGTCTTTAAGGTGCACATATGGCGTGTCGATACGGAAGTAAGCTGTGTCGTTTGCTTTTTGAATAACATCATCATAAGTGTATTGCCCCATGGTAGCAGATTTCCCGTAAGTCATTTTAGTGGAGATGTGGTAAAGCGAATCATTAATTTTTTTTATAGTCCCTTTGTGTTCGCCATAAAATTCGTTATAGTTCAGGCTATAAATGAAATTCACCGAACTGTCCTTGTTAATGCGTAGGAGGCACCAGTAATCAGCAGTTGAATTGCCGGAGTAAATTTGCCCTATGGCACAAGTGCCGGTAATAATGAAATACAATAAGATTAAAAGACGTTTCTTCATTTAATTTATGATTAAAGAAAAGCTATTCGAAATGTTTGTTCATGAAAAAAGCGGCGAGATCGAACATTTATCAAAATAACTGAAAATAGACAATTAAGAAGCTTTTCAGTGTCCATATAGCCTCAAAATAATTTATCTAAATAACAAGAATTGAACAGGGCAAATTAATAATATCGTTTTTTGAAATGCCAGACATCAGCACTATCAAAAAATCAATGATCAGTAAGCTCTTTATATTTTTCAGGAGATAAAAGTCCGCTTATCTCTTCCGGTTTGCTGATTTTTATCTTAACCACCCATCCTTCGCCATAAGGGTCTTTGTTAATTAGTTCGGGATTGGATTCAAGTGAGGGATTAAATGCCAGAATTTCGCCCGCAACCGGCATAAACATATCAGAAACTGTTTTTACCGCTTCAATTGTCCCAAAGGCTTCTTCTTTTTCAATAACTTCGCCTACAGTTTCAACTTCTACGAATACCACATCACCTAATTCATTTTGAGCAAAATCGGTAACTCCAACATAGCCTTCATTGCCTTCTGCCCTCAACCATTCATGATCTTTTGTGTACTTTAAGTTTTCAGGAACTTTCATTTTTTATTCTGTTTGATTATCTGGTTTCAAAAATACAGTTTTTTTAATTCAAACAAACATTAGAAAATTTAATATTTTTAAAAAATTACAAAAACATGAAACAATGTTTCAGGATCAGCCAATATTATCTAAGGGATAAGTTTATTGTGCCAAAGAGAACTTGAGACTAATTCCCGCGTTAGTATTTGAATTCGGGAATTGATTAGAAACAAATGGATTATTAATAGTTTTATCAAAGAAAAGTTTTATAGTAAATTTCTGGCTTATCATGTAATCGGCAGAAATATTTATGGATATGATACGCTGTCCTGCCGATACCTCATTAATATCTTGTACCAGTTGTCTCAGCACTGTTTTGTTTGTTTTAAAGGAAACATCAGCTTTAAAGTTAAGATCGCTCTTTAATTTTTTTGTTTTTCCGGTACCTAATTTTATTGGCAAAACAACATTTTTTATTTTATAGCCAAGTCCGACAATATATTCATCGCTGGTTACCTCGGTAAGCTGGTTATCATCAAAACAAAGAGAAATGTTGCGGGTTTTATTAATTTTAAAATCCGAAAGCAGGCTATTATTCCAGGTCATATCAAAGCCTATCAGGGGGCTGAATTGCTCTGAAATTGTAACCGCGTCAATTTGATACAATGGAATATAATTGTTGCTGAGTTGGTCCCGTATATCGGGTAAACCATCGCCGTTTTTATCGTCGTATAATACATTCGATGAAAATGACCCAACACTATATGTTGATTTATATGAATTGCTTAAAGTTAATGTTTTCAGGTATTCATGTATAAACGGAATCTTTGTCAGTCCGTCATAATTAATTTTCCAGTTAGGCATGGGAATATCTTTCCATGATAATTTTTCAGAGAAAGGGGTTAATGATACTGAATTAGGGTTTTTGCCAGTACCAGTATATGCTGCCAAAAATGCAGGCAGCATTACATCCTGATCTGTTGGCCCATAACCAACCGGGAATTTTTTTTGTGAAGTAGAATCAATATAAGAATGGCTACCGTTGGCTATCCAGTTTTTATTTTTATTAGCAAGCCGATATGCAATTACTTGAAGGTATTCCTGGAATTTTGCAAAGACGACATTTGAATTTGTTGCTTTATTATCTTTAGAAAACATTGTTCTAAATGAAAGAATGGATACGCTGTATGCTCCGGTTTCCGTGGGGTTATAATGCATATACCTTAAAGAGTCATTATTCCATTTATAATATTCGGAATGATTGTCCAAAAATGTTCTTGTCGCCGATAGCTCTATCATGAATTTACTCACAGGCTCAATAGTTGCACGCGCTGTAAAGTTTTCGGTAAACTTTGTCGCATATGGATAGTTCATTGAAGAATCGGTAGAAAGAAAAGAGGTGTTATTTCCAAAGCGGGGTCTTATATCAGTTTGGTCTCCAAAAACGAAACCAGTACCGGGATATTTCCCTGTTGCATCCATTCCAATGAATTCAGGAGTTAACATATATCCCGGTATGAAAGTGCCATTTCCTTTTGAATATGAAAACGAAACATTTTTAACGCCCATAAGAAATTTAAGCACATTGTCTTTTATTTCTTTTACAATATCTACACTAGTCGTATCTGCTTCGGTGCTATCTGATTTATTATTTTTGTTTTTATTCTTATTATTGGTGTTTTGAGACTTATTTTTATTATTTGATTTAGTATCAGGAGTTTTATTGGTATTAGAATTTGAAGAACTAGTATTTGATGCTTTTTGCTGGTTAAGTTTTTTTAAATACCCGACTTTGTTGTATAAATTAATGAAATTAAAACTTCCATTAAGTTGTTTGGTATTTGAGTTCTCGATAGTATTACCCATAGCAAGTGCCGAAAGAGGAGCCCCTGTCCAAATGTATCCTGCATTATATTTTGCAGATGCTGTGACCCAATTGAACCAGGAAATTTTATTTATAGGAATGTTGTAGTTTACATCTAAGGTATGATTGTAATTTGTCATACGTCCAAAATTCTTAATGTTATTCCAAATAGAATCGCGTTTTTCTCCATTGTCAATACGTCCTTGCGGTTCGTCAATTCTGGCATCAGCATTGGCAGTGTAATCAAGGGTTAAATTTTTGGTAAAATCGAACTTTAATCCGTAATCTCTTTTCCAAGTAAAAGATTTTACAAAAGTCGTATCTATAATAATATCAGCGTTGGTTAAATTTCTTAATTTCTCTTCCGAATAGAGCCTGTCCATATCTGTTCGGAAAGTCAAAGTTTTGGGCATCAGATAAAAATTAAAATCCTTTATCAACTTTAATGGGCCGTATGATAAAAATTTCACTTTTGATAATGGAACATAATTCTTTGGGCTGTTATTAAAATTATAACCTATTGCGCCAAAATACTCTTTTGTCAGGTTATGTTGAATATCTACATCGCTATGAGTTTTTTCTTTGAATGAATATGTGAAATCGAAATTCTCCACATCATAGAAATGGGATTTAGAAGATGTTTTTGTTTTATTTTTCTTTACGTTCACAAAATTGAGACTCTTCATTGTAGTAATATCCTGGCAAATTGATTTCAACGAATCTTTCTGAGCCTTATTGGTATATGAATTCAAAGCATCTTTGTAAAGAACATCTGGGTCCAATGGATCGTATTGTGGATTGCTTATAATTTGAGAATAATCGAAATGCATAGGAATTTTTATTCCGGATTTTTCCGGGAGGAATTTGCCTAATTCGAGACTTGTAGCAAATTCATACTGCATCGTAGTTGCCTTTGAAAGATCATTTATTTTCTGTTCAATACCTCCAAAGCCTGGTGTAACAATTTTCCCGGCAATTGTCGCATTCCCGAGGTCCGCAAGTGTTACATTTGCTGTAGATGTCGCCGCCCATCCACCTTTTTTATTAAAATCAGTTAAGCGCAATTCGTCCACCCAGATTACTGCACATTTAGGAAGTCCATCATCATAAGGGTTTAATGAAGATTTTTTTGGATTTCTGATTCCAATCATAATCACTTGTACAGCACTGAGTGTTGGTGTGCCCATAACAGTAATCTTTCGCCCATGATCGTATGTAACATAGGGTGTGGTTAAAGAAACGTTGGAACCGGATGTCCGCATTTGAGTATTCCTTGCCATTTTGGCATTTTCTAAGATACTCAGGGTTATATTAAACATATTCGAATCGGGCCATATTGCATCAACATTAGTGGCCGAAGTACCCCATGGTGTTGGAGTTAAGGGGATTTCATATTCATAATAGTTTTGAGTAAAGTCAGTTCCTAATCTAAGAAAAATAGTTAAATCACCTTTGTTTAGAGCTTTTGTTGAACCCGCTTGTTCATGAACGAACATATTCAGGTTTTTATACTGACGCATATCGAAATTGCAGGTTTTATATACTGCGCGGGAATCCCCATCTAACAGATTACAAACAGATATTGACATTGATTGCTCATTCAACTTTTGCAGATTGGTGGTCTCCAAATTTACTTCCTGTTGAATCCCCGGAGGCATTACATAAGGGACTGGAGTTTGTGTGCCATTTTCAAAAATGTTTACCACAGATAAATCAAAAGTAGTGTTACTGATATTACCATTTGGAATGTACTCTCCGGGAGTAAGAAGAGAATAATCGTATTTTCTCCAGTCACCCCTTACAAGGTCAAGTGTGGCAAAACGAAGTATTGTATTTTCTGTAAACCCTTTTAGAAACATGCGCATAAAACCTATGGATGTGAAATCCTGTATGTTTCCTACAGCCTGAACGTAGCTTTCAATCGGTATTTTAAACTGATACCATTTTACAGTAGTTGTTGATCCATTTGCAAGAGATACTCCCTGAGCTTCATACATATCTGTAATAAAATTTTGTCCGACAACCATTTGGCTGGGGCGTAACGAAACCTTGTACTGAAAATACATTTCCGATTGGTTTACTGTATTATCGTGGTTAATATCTTCTCCGTCAGGTATTGTTGTAGCCTGAACCGGATAAGATTCAACATCTGCACCAGGAGTGGCTTGACCGCTTGCAACAGAATTACCTTCCAGCCCGTTGAATTTTCTATACCTGTCGAGAATACTTACATTATTATTATCATAATCTGTACCCCGGAAATAATGATAATCATCAGATGATGGGTCTGTATTCGCTTCCACCACACCCTGAGCTGTTGGGTTTGAACTGCAAAGGGTATTAACATTTTGTACAAACGGTACGAAGAAAGAACGTTCATCGGCATCGCCTAAACCATCAATTCCAACGTCTTGATACTGGCGGGAATTGGGATCGTTAGCAAATGAATTTGTCAATGCCTGTAATGTTGGCACACGTCCCCATTTAGTAGTATCAACATTCGTTACTGTTGATGTTGTAGGTAATCCATTTTCTTCACTGTTTTGTCCATCTCGGAGAATATCTTCTGAAAGATTGCCAAGATCGAAATACAGATCGCCTCCATATTGTAGTTGTTGAAAATTCGTTTCACCACTACCAGGATTGACAAACGGATCCATTAACCAGAATTGAATATATTGCACATTGGTAGCTACGAAATCAGTAGTTTCAATATTTCTCATCATACCACCCCATCTTGTTTCCGGATTATTTAAGGTGCCGTCATTTGCAACGCCTTTAGAATATATAGAATCAGGAGCTGCGTCATAATTATATACTCCTCTTTGCTTTGGATAAAAAGCTAAATTGAGTACCGGTATAGGGGTAGGCACCCCATCGGGGTTTTCTTCATTTGGAAAAACTTCTGTTTGCAGTACTTGTCTTGTATAATTGTTAGACTGATCATTTTTTGTAATATTTGAGGGTGTCAGATTATTGGATACCTGAAATAAGGGGTCAATTACATACCAGCAAAATCTTGCAACATTATATCTATATGCTAAACCTGTATTGGGGGCTCCCTCAGGGAACATGTTAGCACTGGTCTGCCCTTGTGGAGTGCTGGCAATGTGCCAAGTGCCAACATTTTTTAAATCAATTGTTGATATGCTACCCTCAAAATCATCGATATATGAAGTTCCCGTTTTGCCAATTGCTTTTGCATGGCCGGGAATCAAATCAGCAAATTCACCTGTAACAGCAACCTTTGAAGGAGTTTTCGAACTATAAAAAGGAAGTTCATTAAGCATCTTTGTAATGAAAAGGGATTCTTTTTGGTAATTGCCATTAATTCCCCATATCGTGTTCGAAATAGGCTCATCGCCGTAATTCACCTTTTGTGTAATCGGTTTTTCGGTAAGGTTGAGAATGGTAGCGCCAAGTGTCAGGTTTTTATTTACCGTCTGATCAATATGTGTGCCCATTAATGTTTTCGTCTGTATATTAAAAAGAGAATTATTCTCTAAGGTTATCTGAATAGGTGTTCCTGAATTTAAAATTCCTTCATTTATAATCTTGACTCTTCCTAAAGTATAATCAACCGTATAATCAACATTTTCAGTAAGCAAAATACCGCCGGCGGTAACCTTAACAGAACCCTGTGGAACGTTCATTGCATTCAACGATATTTCTGAACCGCCTGCAGATTTATACATTCCCTGAATTGTAAATCTGTTTTTCTCAGGATATTGCTGCGCCCCTGTTTTAGTCATGGTGTATAATGAATCGTAACAATATTTATCAGCAAGAGCATTATCATTGAATCTGGCACGCAAGTCACTTCCAAAAGGTTCAAGCACTGGGAAATAAATTCTACCATTTGATGCTTGAATTGTTCCTCCGGTAGTTGCGGCATTATCAATAAAATCAAACACGCCATCAGGTTCAGGATCCAGTTCTATATCAAGGTTATCACAATTTAATAATCTTATAATCGGGAGACCTTTTACATTATTATTTCCTTCCGTAAAGTATCCCATTGGAACTCCATTCTGACCACTTGTATAAAGAACGTCAAGCCTGAATTCATCTTTATTTATCTGATATCCTCCGATAGAATAAACATTCTTCATCATAAGATTCCATATTGGTATCCTCGTATTTAATTGTGAGCTTTTTATAAGTTTAACAACAAGAGCATTTGGACCAGCAATGCTGGAAGACAAATCCCCCACCTGGTACACCGTAGTATCGCCAATAATAGTGTATTGATATGCCACTGCCAAAACCTGATTGGCATTAAGAGTAGAATTCAGTGAAATAAAACCAAGTTTGCTGTTAAAAGTATATTCGGTTGGCAATAATTTTCGAGCAAGATTAACAATTTCATAATCCTGACTGGCAACAAAATTATAACTACTTAAATTAGACGTTAAATAAGAGGTTGCTGTATTAATATTTCTTAACGGGGAATTAGCGTTATAAGAAGGAATAAGGACATGATAAAGGTTATTCGACCTGTTCGATGGGTGTTGCGGAGACGGATATGAGATTGAAGGCGGCGTACGAAGAATATGCCTATTATAAGGTGTGTATTCACCAAGGTCTGTAAATGCAACAATATTTCTGTTATCGGTAGTGGCAGCGCCAATATTGGTTACCCATACTTCTATCTTTGTAATATTGATATTGGAATTCACAACAGGAATATCCTTTAATGCGACATCATATCTGTTGCGGAAATATTGAGCTATAAAAAAATGTTTATTTTCCTCATATTGATCAGCTTTAAAGTTAAACTTGCTTGTTTGTGCGCCTCCGGAAACGTTAATAGTAGAAGTTTGACTTTTTTGCTGTGAAAACACACTGGTAACAGTGGTTTTACCAAATTGAAGTTTTGTTTTCAGACCAAAAAGGCTTTGACTTCCGGTAATCAAAGTGCTATTAAGCGGAAGGGTAACATCTCCAGCTTCAATTGATTTTATTATATCATCTTCTTTACCTTCATATGCGAGTTTCATCTTATTTTCAAAATCGAAAGTAGCTTCGGTATTATAACTCATGCCCAAACTAATTTTATCACCGATTTTTGCTGTAACGTTCATTTGTATTTTTTCCTGGAAATTGAAGTTGGCTGTTTTTTGCTGCTTCACATTAAGGGCTGGGTCTTGACGTCTCATGGCTTGCAATCCAAAAATAAGTTCTGCAGAACCTTGTGGCCTGATATCAATGGTATTGCTGCCAAATATTTGATCAAACGCTTCGCCACCGATATGAATTTTTGGAATCCCACTCTTCCCTGTTGAAGACCCATTCCTTTCTCTCCAGTATTCCCTCATTGATTTGTCAATGTCATAATTCTGATAATCCTCGAAAGACATTGAATTAGGAGGAGTAATATCGTGTCCACCAACAGTATTCGTAAAAATATATGAATTTGTTTCAGGATCGTAAATAATGCTGTCGGATATATTTGGAGGATTATGCAGATAAAGAGCACTTGAATCCATGCTCCCATTAAACGGATAATTATAACCATGAGAAATGGGATAAATAAGATTCGAAGTATCGTCCTTCATTGTATCATCGGCAATATCTATAGGAGAAACACTTTTTTTATAGACTTTAGAATGCAAAATAAATGTAGCGCTTGATGCCCAGACAATAAACAATAGGCATAAAAGGAATAAAACCTGGAAAGTATATTTTGCAATTCGAACCAAATCCGGGTAGTTAATTAAATAATAAACTATTTATACTGAATAATATTACAAATGTTTTAGCGCATGCTTAATCATTTCCTCCAAACTGATATTAATTCCCTCAGTTTTAATTACTTTATCTATAGCCTTTTCAGCTGTGTTTTTGTTAAAACCAAGCATAATTAAAGCACTTAACGCTTCATTCTGTATATTATTGTGTTGGGAGAGAAAAAAATCTTTTGAATGAGGAATTTTACTGATTTTGTCCTTTAGGTCAATAATAATACGTTGTGCTGTTTTTTCACCTATTCCTTTTACCTTCCGGAAAGTAAAAATATCTCCGTTGCAAATAGCAGAAATCACCTCTGAAGTTGTAAGTGATGAAAGAATAAGCCTTGCAGTATTAGAACCAATTCCGGAAACGGAAATCAAGTCAAGAAAAATACTTCGTTCCTCAACACTAGAAAAACCGTACATCACTATACCGACCGGTGTTGTCGCTTCCGATTTGATTGTAAGATGTGTGTGAAGTTTACACTTTTGGTTTATTTCGGGAAGCGTAGCATAAGTATTGACCGAAATAAACAACAAAAACCCAACCCCGCTACAATCAATAACTGCATAGGTTGGTGTTTTCTCAGTAAGTATTCCTTGTATGTATGATAGCATTTGTTGAATTGATATTTTTTTAATCAGTTAGCGAACATTCTAACGTTATTCTTCTTTTCTTTTTATTGGTATCCAAATTTCTTCTTCTGAATTTGGGTCATTGTTTTTGTATTTATCTCCTAATATTTCAAAATGTGGTCTGTTGTCCAGTAAATAGTCTGAATTCGGCAACCAAGTTTCAAATATATATTGAAACGTTTTTTGTCCTTTGCTTGCTGCGCCTTTGTGCATAAAAACAGCATACAGTCCGCCTTTCAATGTAAACGATTCCATATCATCTGGAACAATATCAAAATCTGTCACTTCAACGCATGCCCATTTTTCAAATTTTGCTTCGGGTTTAAAATTATGAAAATATGTTTTGTCATAAACCTGCATGGAATAATGTTCAGTGCCAATATGGTTCTTAATTTCTTTTCGTCTTAGCATGAAACTTCTCCACAAATCACTTGTTTTATTGTCGGAAAGTGACATCACCATTCGTTTGCCGACCAGTTTTTTCTCCATTAAAACTTCTAATCGGGGCTCCATTTTCCAAGTGATGTTTCTGAAAATTCGACTTCCTAATAACCTGTTATTTGCAGATTATTAGGATGTCGAGCATTAATCTATTTTAATTCTACAATAGTGATTAAAAAAGCTGTTTTACAGCCCAGTTCAAAGCATCCTGCAACATTTGCTGTTTTGGCGGCTGAATAAATCCGTTTTCAGTGAGGCTTTTAGTAAGGCTTCTTGAATAGTCAATATCTGCTTTGGCTTTTGCAAACGCTTGCTCTCTGGTCATCTGTACCCTGGCAACACCGTCTTTTATGGCTTGCATAGCAACATCGGCAGCTTCTTCGGGGAACACGCTTGCTTCTTCCATATTGGGAACAATATTTTCGGGATTAATCCCTCTCTTCTCAGCATAATTGGCAAGTGAATGAGCAGCAGCTATTGCCATATTATCAGTGATCTTTTTTGCCCTTACCATGAGAGCTCCTTTTAATATACCCGGAAAACCTATGGAATTATTAACCTGATTCGGGAAATCCCCACGGCCGGTAGCAACAATGAAAGCACCTTCTTCTTTAGCGGCATAAGGATATATTTCGGGAACAGGATTAGCGCAAACAAACACAATCGATTTCTTTGCCATAGCATGAACCCATTCTCTTTTGATGGAATCAGGTCCCGGTGTTGACAAAGATATCAGGACATCGGCACCTTTTATGGCTTCATCCATCGTTTTGATTTTATTGGGATTTGTTTTTTCGCAAAGTTCCCATTTACGATAAAATCTTTTGTCAGCCTGGATATCTTTACGGTCTGTATGCAACGAACCTTTAGTATCGAACATGATCATATTCTTCGGATTAGCTCCATCAGCAATAAGAAGACGTGCAATAGTAGTGTTTGAAGCGCCTGCTCCCTGAAAAACTATTTTAACCTCGGATGTTTTCTTTCCTGCAAGTTTAACAGCATTGATAAAACCTGCAAGTGTTACACAAGCTGTTCCCTGTGCATCGTCGTGCCAGACAGGAATATCACATTCTTCGCGAAGAACATCCAAAACGCGATAGCAATTCGGTTGAGAAATATCTTCAAGGTTTACCGCGCCAAAGCTATGCTGACACATTTTAACAAATTGAATGATTTTTTCAGGATCGTTTTCGCCTTTTTCATTCTTGCTGTCAACACATAAAGCAACAGCGTCAACACCTCCCAGATATTTCATAAGGAAGGCTTTACCTTCCATTACTCCCAAACCCCCGGCGGGAGTACAATCACCATCACCAAGAACCCTTGTGGAATCGCTTACTACGGCAACAAGATTTCCCCTGTTTGTAAGGTCGTAAGATGAAACATTATTATCCCTGATAGTTGTAGAAATTTTAGAAACACCCGGGGTGTACCATACATTGAACCAATTAAAACCGGGAACAGGAGCTTTGGGAACTGTCTGGATTTTTCCTCCGTAAAATTTATGTGCATCTTCAGCTAGTTTTTTAAGGAATAATGTTTTTGCTTTTGCAATTTGTTCCTGTGTGAAATTTTCGGGAAAAGCCTTGTCAAGGTTTTCCAGGTTTAATTTGATAGGTTCCATATCTTTTTGTCTTTTTGGTTGATAATATTATGTTAATTATAAGAAATGTGTAAAATTAAACTTTTTAATGAAAAATCAGGACAAATAAGAATATTTTTATGATTAAAAACATCAGGTTCATTTTTCTTTTTATTAATTGATTTTCAAAGAGTCTTTGTACATTTGTGTAAATCTAAACTAATGAAAAAAGTTGTTGTTTTAACCGGTGCCGGAGTCAGCGCTGAAAGCGGAATCAGGACTTTTCGCGACAGCGGAGGACTATGGGAAGAGCACAGGATTGAAGATGTTGCCACATTCGATGCATGGGAAAGAAACCCCGATCTTGTCCTTGAATTTTATAACCAGCGGAGAAAACAGCTTTATGAATGTGAGCCGAATGCTGCTCATTATGCTTTAGCTGAACTTGAAAAGAAATACGATGTCCAGATTATAACGCAGAATGTGGATGACCTGCATGAGCAAGCAGGTTCATCTAAAGTGCTTCATCTTCATGGTGAACTTAAAAAGGCGAGAAGCACTATGGATGATGACCTGATTTATGATATTGAAGGGTGGGAGCTTAAGAAAGGCGATAAATGCGAAAAAGGCTCACAACTCAGACCTCATATTGTATGGTTTGGAGAAGCAGTGCCTAACATTATTCCTGCTTCACAGTTATCATCTAAAGCTGATATCTACATTGTAATAGGAACTTCTTTGAATGTTTATCCGGCAGCCGGTTTGCTTCACTATGTTCCGAACAATGTCCCCAAATATCTTGTTGATCCTAACGGTTCTGAGGTTTACGGAATTTCTAATCTGACCGTTATTAAAGAAAAAGCAGGTAAAGGTGTAACCGAGTTGGTAAAGAAATTACTTGAATAGTTTCCCTCTGTAAGTTCTGAAAGAAATAATTACTTCGCCATTTTATCCATGAAGGAAACGCTCAGCATAAGGCTGATGAATACTATGCCTGCAAAGAAAATGATCATCGAAAGTTTGTTCTTTGCATTGGTCTTGCTCACCCTTAAAAGCACATAACCGACAAGCAAATTAACCAGCGCCCATATTACATTTACCATAGGCGATGATAATCCTTTACCCGGAGGATCGGCAAAAGGCGTTGGAAAAGCATTGCCCGAAATGCCGTTAATGAAATGAGGAACCACATTGGTCAAAAACGTTCCCGCAAAAAATGTCGCAATGTAATGATACCACTTCATGGTAGTTTTAGCGCAAGTATCTGTATTTTCCATATTGAGTTTTTAAATAATATTTTTAATGTTGTGTTGTCGCCGGAGAAAATAAATAAATATCAAAACCGCCTTTTCCGCCGGGCCTGTTTGAAGAAAAATAACCTTTCTTGCTGTTTTGAAATATAATTCCTAAATCATCATTGGAAGAATTGATCGGATATTTCATATTAACCGGCGTATCCCATGAATCTCCTTTTCTTACTGCCATAAAGATATCCAACCCACCCATTCCCGGCAATCCGTTGGAAGAAAAATATAAAGTGTCATTGCCAACGCTCAAATATGGATATACTTCATCTCCTGCCGTATTGATATTCTTGCCAAGATTTATCGGGTCGCCCCATGCTGCGTTATTGTTTTTCCGTTTTATCATCCATAAATCCATTCCTCCTTGTCCTCCCGGCATATCCGAAGAGAAATAAAGCGTAAGTCCGTCTGCAGTGATACATGGGTTGCTGCAATTAACAGTGTCGGCGGCAATAGGGATAAGTATTGGCGTATCCCATTCCGTAGTTGAACCACCTTTTAATGGCGCAACATAAATATGACTGATCTGTTTTTTTGTTTTTTCTATTATACTACGGGCAAAAAATAATTCGCTTGGCGTTGATGTTGCAGATCTTTCACTGAAAAACACACAAGCATCCGACTCGCCGTTTTTTGTATTGATGTTTTTGCTTACAGAGGCAGGAACGCCCCATTTTCCTGTTTTATCAACCATTGATAAATAAATGTCGGGAGCACATTGCCCGTTCACCAGACTGTAATATTCGCCGATTGAACCATCACGTGAAGAAGAAAAAATAAGAGCATTATATTTTAAGTTATAGAAGCAGGGGGCATATTCGTCATCTCTTGTATTGATGGAACTGCAATTTACAACATCATAAGGAGCGGGGGCTGTTTTCCACTGTGCAGCAAGCTTACAGGATTCTGCTCCTTTAAGTCCAAGCTCATCAGAAGGTTCAAGAGCCAGGTAAGCACTATACTGTGCGCTTGCCTCATCTACTTTTCCATTTGCCAGAAGCATATCGGCATAATATAATGTTGCCATATGGTCCGTACAATTAGCCAGCATGGCTTTTTTATACCATATTTCTGCATTTTTAGTGTCGTGCATCAGCCTGTAGCATTGTGCCACTTTAAACATAATTTTTGGTTTTTCCTTTTTATCGGTTTCTTTATCAAGGGCATTTTTATAGAAATCTATTGCATCAAAATAATGGCAATAATGAAAAATTTCATCTGCTTTTTTTGTGTCTTTACTTTGCGCATAACTTTTAGGTACCAGTAAGGATGCCATAAACAATGCGAACAGGAATGCTTTTAAATTATTCATGCTGTGATTTTGAGGTGTTAACTGTTTTTCGGGTTTATTCTTCTAATAATTTAACTTCCAAAAATAAGTAATTTTTTAACATGTACTTTACCCGATGTTTTTCAGAGCACACAAATAAATTGAAACGCCTGCTGCTGCTTCCTCTTGGAGGTTCAAGGTTTGTGTTATTAATTATCTCATAATCCCATCATCCTATTATCTGTTTCTCCACTGGTCTTTTGCAGCATGTTGGCGTTTCGACGGTTTGATTAATCCTTTAAATTTTTATTAAGCGAATTGAAATTCTGTAACTTTAGCCCCGATTTATAATTGACCAATATGGGGATTAAAACAACTATACAGAATGATTGTTCTTTATTAGAAATATTACAGGACCTTTATCCGCAGTCGCCCCGCACGAGAATAAAGAAAATTTTGCAACATGATAATGTGATTTGTAATGGAAAAGTTGTTACGCTTCATTCTTTCAGGCTTAAACAAGGCGATATTGTTGAAGTAAAAGACAGCTCAGGTACGCCTAAGCGTGCAGCAGCTCCATTTCCTGTTTTATATGAAGACAAGGATATTATTGTTGTTGAGAAACCCGTTGGTATTTCAACGTCTAGTATCGATAACAGCCCTAACGTATACCATATTCTTTCGCAATATTTGAAAGATCAAAGCAAAGGCCGGATCAAAGCGTATGTTGTGCACCGGCTTGACAAAGAAGTATCGGGAGTGCTGCTGTTTGCAAAATCCGAAAAGGTGATGAACATTATTAAGGATAACTGGAAAGAAACCCAAAAGCTTTACTATGCATTGGTCGAAGGCAGACCTGAAAGTCCTGAAGGAACTGTTGAAAGCTGGCTTGCTGAGGATAAAAACTTTAAAGTTTCTTCCACTCATATGCAATCCGAAAAAGCTAAATTCGCAATAACTCATTATCGCACCATTAAGCAATTAAACAAGTTTACTTTGTTAGAAGTTAATATAGAAACCGGTCGCAAGAACCAGATACGCGTGCATATGTCCGATTTGGGCTGCCCTATAGTTGGCGACCGGAAGTATGGCGCTTCTGCTGATTTTGTACGCCGGGTACGCCTGCATGCATTCTATTTATCTTTTCCTCATCCTGTTACTAAAGAGATTATTACAGTGGAATCGCCTTTGCCTGAAGGTTTCCTTTTGTTGAAAAACAAAAACGAGGTTTATAAGTGAATGCGTTTACTCATTATTAGTTCTCAGTTTTTTTATCCGCCTTGCTATTGTTATTAAACCACACTGCGCTGCAACGTCAACCACCCGCCATTGAAGCAATGCGATTTCTATGCTAAAACCAAATTATTTTTAATATTTTTTTCAAACAATTTATTTTGATTTACACAAGTAAAAATACGCAATATTATTTTATTCCTGATTGCATT
>JBEKEO010000010.1:0-38540 GCA_050013795.1 Bacteroidales bacterium | reverse complement strand
GCTGTATGCACCGGGTAAAAGCATGAAAGTATTATAGCATGTCCGTGCAGAATCGAACTGTGATAAACGGTAGTACGCTTCGCCTTTCCAATAGATGCACTGGGCTTTTATTGATTTATCCAAAGGCTGGGAATTTGATTTATTAAAAAGTTCAATGGCACCATCAATATTTTTATTATTGAAAAGCTCTATACCGCGGTAGTAAGCAATTTTCTGGTATGCGCGATTCAGTTCGTCATTTCTATTCTTTATCTTTTCAATGGAAGCAAGGGCGTCTTTGTAATTTTTAGTTGTAAAATAAAGACTAACAAGGCAAGTGTGGGCTTCATCAATTTTAGATGAAGTCGGATAGTCGTTTATATATTTTTCAAAAGCTTTGATGGCTTCATTGTATGGATTTAATGCTAAATCATAAGCAAGCTTAGCATAATTGAATAATGCATCTTCTTTTATATCAGGGTAAAAGGAAAGCTTACTTGCAGTCAGGAAAGAAGTCATTGCGAATTTTTTATTTCCTGTTTTCAGGTAGCAGTCACCCAGCAGATAATATGTGTTCTGTGAAAGCGAATCCGAAGTACTGGTTACTTTGCCAAGATAATCAACTGCTGATTCGTAATCCAGTCCACACTTATAATAAGCATAACCCAGTTCATAATTATCCTGACGGGAAATACTGTTCTTTGTTTTAGCACGGTATTTCTCAAGAAACTGGATAGATGAAGAATAATTCCCTGTTTTAAAATACGATTCGCCAAGTATTCTGGAAATTTCATCCACGCGAATGGTTTTCGCAGAATCAAGTAGTGCGGGAGCATATTGTATCACATCACTATATTTGCCTTGCAGGTAATATATCTGTGCAATATAGTATGGAACAATAGGTCCAAAATACTTATCCTTTTCTATCTTCTGAAAACATTTTAAAGCGGTTTCATAATTCTTCTCATCATATGCAATCTGTGCATAATAATAGTTTGAAGGAGCAAAATATTTCGTATCCACATCAATAAGCTCGAAGAATTGCTTTTTCGATTTATCAAACGCCTTCAGCATAAAATATCCGTAGCCTGTTTTAAAATAATATTCACTAAGCTCGCTGCTGCTTAGGTCGTATTTGTCAATGCTTTCAAACCTTTTAATTGCTTCGCCCCATTTCTGCTGGCGATACAGGAGCTTAGCCAACTGGAAGGTCGCCGGTTTTATTTTGTTGTTCTCAGGATGGTTGCTGATAAACTTCTTTATCAAATATTCTGCATCTGAATTATACATTTCAATTGCACAAACAGCCACATAATATTCCGAATTGATGCGCATATCCGATTGCTTGTCATTAATAGCATCAATGGTATTGAGGAAACAAACTTCAGCAGCGTTGAATTTCTCCTTGCTGAATAACTCAAGTCCCTTCTGGTATTCCGATATAGGTTCCTTGAAGATGAATGTTTTCTGTGCATGCAATATATTAAAAAAAACACCAAAAAGCATTATCTGTAAGATATATGATAGTTTTTTCATAATAAAATATAATAACTGTTAAAACGGGCTAAGGTAGTTATTAATGATTTTTTAAAATTCACTGAAATAAATTAGTTATTCACAGTTCATTATTCATAAATATTATCTATCTTTGCCCCATAATTAACAATTTAATTCTATTATTATTTAATTTATGAAAACAGGTTTAGTAAAGTTTTTCAATGAAACAAAAGGTTTTGGTTTCATTAAAATGGACGACACAGGTGAAGAAATTTTTGTCCATGTTTCGGGTTTAACCGAAAAGATCAAACAAGATGACAAAGTGTCTTTTGACGTAACTGAAGGGAAAAAAGGCCCTAACGCTATAAACGTTAAAAAGATTTGATCATACGTTGATTAAAAAAATCCGCCTCATTAATGATGGCGGGTTTTTTGTTGGGATATAGTAAAAAAAGCAAGCCTGTAAGCCGGATCCTGTCCTTGATTTCTCAATGTTCTATCATTTATCTAGCCCCGACATCACTGTCGGGATCTATCGGTCCACCCCCCGGAATTGAACGAGCAGTTCTTTGCCCACATTGCTGCAGACTCCGGTATATTTGACCTTTCAACCCATAAGGTTTACCCTCGCGCTATGTTACCATATCGCGACGTGAGCTCTTACCTCACATTTTCACCCTTATCCGCCAGCTGGCGGACGGTTATTTTCTGTGGCACTCTCTGTTACCCATAAATGGATACCTTCCCGTTAGGAAGTATGGCGCTCTTTGTTGTCCGGACTTTCCTCTCCCCGCTTTCACAGGCAGCGATAGAACGGCTTGCTTATGTTTTAAGAACGATGTATAATTGTGCAAAGATAGCAAATGCCGCTGATACAGGCAAATTGACGTAGAATTCTAATCTGAAAGATTATTGAGATAACTCTATCTCAGTAGCTCCGTGTCCGTATTTCAGCAATGAAGCATCGAAATATTTCAGATCGGGATATCTTTCTTTTAGGCGGTTAATTATCTCGGATTTGAGCTTGCCGTTACCCACCCCGTGAATAAAGATAATCCTTCGGAACTTTTTTGCAATGGCGTTTTCTATCATCTTATTGAAATAATTCATTTGGATAGTAAGCAATTCAAAATTATCTTTACCTGAGTAATTATCCATTAATTCTTCGATATGAAGGTCAACTTCCGCTACGCCCTTCTCAATGATATGTTTCTCAGGGAATGCTTCTGGTTTATTGAGGTCGCTGATATGCCCCACTATCTTCAAGCCCGATGGCTTTGGCAGTTTTTCATTCTTCCATTTATCATCTGTCCACGCTTCAGGCTGCTGCTGACTCTCCCTTTCCGATAAAGAAAACAACAGGCACTTTTCGCCAATAAAATGGTGATACAAATAATTCTCTTCCTTGTAAAACCTCACTGGCCTTAAATGAATTTCATGCACTATGGGCGTAATTTCAATGGCTGCATCTTTTTTAAAGGCGAGGAATTGAAAGCGACTATCCTGCCATTTCTCAAGGTCTGATTTGTCAATAACATCAAGCAGTATAGCAGTTTCCTCATCTATGCGATCGAAATCTTTGCAAATGAATTTATCCAGCTCCTTCAAAGAATATGTAAATAATAGGTCGTGAGAATTATGATTCAGCAGGTAAATACCGATACTGGCAGATAATACATCGTCAGCATTCTCAGGAATAAATGCAAGATATATCCCTCTTTTTGTTTCCTCTTCATCTCTGCCCCCGGAAATAACAGGTATCCTCAAAGGGAACCTTTCTTCAGCCTCTTCTTCTGCAGTTTGTTTGCCGGCATTTATTTCGACAGCAATTTCAGTATATGCATCAGATTTTACAAGGTCGTTAATGGCTACCGGAATATCGAAGCCATCCTCAATCTCGACGATGACCATTTTATTATTCAATATCTTCTTTACGATGCCTTCTCGCTTCTCATTCAGGAAACTTACGTTATCGCCGGGTTTTAAGTCCATCTCTAAAATTTAATGACAATAATTCAACATATCTTTCACGTCATGTTTGCCCAATGCAGCGGACTTATCCCAATCATGGCAAGCACCATCCTTATCACCCATATATTGCCTGCAGAATCCCCTGTTATAAAAGGCATCAGCAAAATCAGGTTTTAACTCTATGGCTTTATTATAATCTATCAGCGCTCCTGTCACATCCTTCTTTTTCAAATTGAATTTAGCATTTGCCCTGTAATAATATGCCATGTAATTATCCTCATCCAGATCAATAATGTTTGTAAAATCTTCTATTGCTTTATTATAATCTCCATGCATATTTTTTTCGATGCCGTCTTTTAAATAATTCTCTATTTTTTTAGCCTTGGGAGTGCATGAAGTGAAAAGAAACGCCATTAACAAAAAGCAGAACGAAACCTTCAAAATAATGTTTTTCATTGTTTTGTTTTCTAATCTTATTTTCTAAGCCAATATTCTGGCTATTAGCCTTGCAATAATTTGTTAATAATTCGGCAAATATAAGCAGACTTTATGAGAAAATTTGTTTGGAGATTTCAGATTTATGAATTATGATTGGCTTATAATTATAATAACCTTTGTTATTAAGGTTTATGCGGTAGCTCCTACGAACACCCTCGCAGCTTCCATTCGTTCCCACGTAGCTTCTACAAACTAAGCGGTAGCTTCCAATGACATGTCGTGAGCATCCAGTAACGTGTCATTAGCATCCAGTAACGTGTCATTAGCTTCCAATAACGTGTCATTAGCTTCCAATAACGTGTCATTAGCTTCCAGTGACTTGTCATGAGCTTCTCATAACGAGCTATTGGGTTCTCACAGCTCGTCCTGAACTCCTCAGTACTCGTTATATAATTCGCTGAATTATAATCAATCCCAATAGGGGTAATCCTTGTCGAAGAAGCCCATTTTGACCAGGAAACTATACTGTTCCTTGCCGCCCATGAACGTGAACTCAATTTTGAACTTTATCTTATCGGTCGTCCATTTGGCATAAATCACATCATATCCCCAGTGGCGCTTAACATAAGGGTCGCGGTAAGTGGTGTCGGCTACTTTGTATTCGATGGGTTTCCCATAGTCATCCGTATATTTTTTAATCAGCGCTTTTGCGGCAGCAAGGCATTTCTCGAAATTTGGCTTGGTAATGCTGTCGATGTAAATATCCCACAAGCACCAGTCGAGTTTGCCTTCAGCAAAATTGTATGCCCAGCTTCCCGGTAAGCCGTAAAGGGTATCTTTTCTTCCCCATTGACCGCTTGTAGCTGCATTAACGGGTATAACCTTAGGATATATCATTTTAAACAGATACATATCCATTCCAATATTTACCCTGTTCTTTTCCTGTGAAAATAATGCTAAGGAGAAGATAATCAGCGTGAATAACAATAAAAGCTTTTTCATAATATGGAAGATTAATTATTTTTTGTTTTGATCTCTGCGAACTTCAACTATTCCAAATACTGCTATGGCAAGTCCAATAACTGTCATCAAAATGTGATGTGCATCTATTGAGTGTTTATAAAGATATAAAAACACATTAAGCACAAAAATTATTGCCCCGCAAATAACCAAAACCCAACCGGAAACCTTCATATGTTAAAGTTTACTTATTATTTGCTTTACCTTTTCAATCTTTTCATCGAGCAGAGTTTTATTGGTGGCTTCGGCAATAAAACGCAGGTAAGGCTCGGTATTGGAAGGTCGGATGTTAAACCACCAGTCCTTGAACTCCACGCGGTAGCCATCAAAGTCGAAGAATGCAGTTGGCTTTTCGAGCGAAGTGAAATACTCCTTTATCTTTTCCATGGCTTCCGTTTTCTTTTCAATCTTAAAATTTATCTCTCCCGAATTAGCATACTTTGCAATGCTCGCAATAAGCGAAGAAAACGAAATGCCCTGCTTCTTCATCCGGCTGAGAATACCAAGAATGATAAGGCAAGCCATGATTCCCGAATCGGAATAATAAAAGTCCTTGAAGTAATAATGCCCTGCAAGTTCGCCCCCGAATATACCGTCAATCTCGCGGAGCTTCATGGCTGCATAGGCTCTGCCCACTCGCCACATATTCATTTTGCCTCCTAGCTTCTCAATGTATTCCGCTACGGCTTTCGAAGTGCGTATATCCTGTAACACATTTCCCTTTAAGCCTTTTTCTTCAAGAAAATAATGAGCAAGCACGGCTATCATAAGGTCAGGAGAAACAAAACGCCCTTTCTCATCAACAAACATCACCCTGTCGGCATCGCCATCGAAAATAACCCCCACATCGCACTTCTCTTTCAACACCAGGTGTTTCAGGTCTTCCACGTTTTCTTCCTCTAACGGATTGGCTTCATGGTTAGGGAAAGTGCCATCCAACTCATCGTACAGGTATAAAATATCTTTATCAAGAAATTCCTTTATCAGCAAACACGCCATGCCGTTGGAGCAATCAATAGCAATCTTAAGGTTGGAAACATCTTTTGAATATTGTTTCAGAAAGTTGATGTATTCAGCCTTCACCTCAAAATCAACTATCTTTCCTTTCTTTTCAGCGATGGTTATTTTATCGTTCTTAATTAACTTTTCCAGTTCACCAAGTCCTGAATCAAAGCCAACAGGGAGTGCATTTGTGCGAGATATCTTCAGGCCGTTATGTTCTTTTGGATTATGCGAAGCGGTTATCTGCACTGATGCATCAAAGTTGTATTTAGCCGTACTGTAGTAAACCATAGGTGTAGTGGCAAGCCCTATGTAATAAACATCGGCACCGCTGTCGGTAATTCCTTTGGAAAGATATTCATCCACTTCGGGTGAAGAAACTCTCACATCCCTTCCAACCAGCACTTTGTTTGTTTTTAACAAAGCAGGCAAATAAAAGCCTATGCGATAAACATCTTCTTTGTAAAAGTCTTTGTTATATACCCCCCTGATGTCGTATGCCTTAAAAGCTCCCATAGAAATAAATATTAATGGTATTCTTTAAATTAACGCAAGGTGAATTAACACACTTCTGTTATATTGCTGCAAAAATATCAAAAAAAACTTCTTCGGATTATCGAGGAGAGCTCTGAATTAGTTTTTGATTGGGAAGTATACAGAGGGAAGTTAAATATTAATCCTTTAATGTAAATGCTTTGATATTACTACCCAAAAGCCCGTCTCAATGCAAAGCAGTCTGATTAATTGTGATTATTAGCCCTTGTTTTTTGGCATACTGAAAAAACTTACAATCAGTCCGCAACCAATTCCGGCTATAGCAGAAAAGATAAAATCCCTGTAATGAAAAAACACATGACGCCCGCTAATTAAATGCGGTATCTGAAATATTAGCAGGGACACTATAGCAAACCCGAAGATATAGAAAAGCACCAGTACTATTTTTTTCATAATTATCATAAATGCTGATACAAAATTAACAATTTATATAATGTAAGTCCGGAATTGTCATATTAAAAATATTGTTGCTTTTAAAATTTATATAGTCGCTTTACTAAAAAGACGCATAAACTATGCCAAAGGTTGCTTGATGGAAAATGTTTTTTGCGCTGTGCATTTATCATTTTAAAAATTCTTTTAAATATCTCTTGACAAAAACGCCTTATTAAATATCTCCATTTCACAGATCAATAAATTAAACACGGACTAATAACACTGCTTTGTTTATAATTATTTCCCCATTAACAAAATAAACATTGCATCGTGGTTATTTTAGCAGAAAAAATTAATGCTTACAAGGGCTTCAACTATTTTTCAGCTTTTCTTTCTTTTATTAAATTATTCTTGGACGACTGCTCAATCGCCCAAAGACACTTCCATTATTTTGTTAAAAAATGAAGTGACAAAATTCAGCAAGGATGCTTCTTTGAAAAATGCAAAGTGGGGAATATGCGTGATAACAGCCGATTCAAACAAGACTGTTTGCGCTCTTAACGATTCGCTGGAACTTACACCTGCCTCAACCATGAAAGCCATTAATACTGCAGCTGCATTGTCCTTGCTCGGTAAAGATTATACGTTCAAAACTTATCTCTTTTACAGCGGAAAAATAGATTCTGCCGGAACTCTTCATGGAAATATTTATATCAAAGGAGGAGGCGACCCCACGCTTGGTTCCCCGAGGATTGACAGCATGAGCGATATGCCCAACATTCTTCAACTTTGGACAAAACTGATAAAGAAGCAGGGAATAAAAAAGATTGATGGCGCAATAGTAGGCGATGCTGATGTGTTTGATGATACCATAGTGCCTCCTTCCTGGGTTTATGGTGATTTGGGAAACTATTATGGTGCAGGAGCTTCAGGCCTGACATTCCATGAAAATGTCTTCCGCATAGTCGTAAAATCAGGCAAAGGCTATCTCGACAGCGCAAGGGTTGTGCAGATAGACCCGCCAATACCATATATCACCATCAAGAATAAAATATATACTTCAACCTATTACGCTGCCGAAGATACATGGGTGTATGGCGGACCATATGATAACACAAGGGTTATAACAGGGTCAATTCCAAAAACCAAGCTGGAATATTCCATGAGGGCCTCGCTGCCTGATGCTTCTTATTTCTGTGCATATTATCTTACGAAAACGCTTTCTGACAGCGGTATTGCAGTGAGCGATTCAGCCACTACCTACAGGATATTGAAATCCAAAGGAAAAACAATTAACGGAACACTCACCGTATTTTATTCGCGGCAGAGCCCTCCCCTCGACACTATTATCTATTACACCGACCAGCATAGCATTAATACATATGCCGAGGATATTTTAAAAATACTCGCTTATGAGAAAACAGGGGTTGGCTCAACAAGCAATGGTGTACAGCTTGTTAAACAATTCTGGAAAGACAAAGGCGTTGACCTTACAGGTTTTGTGATGAAAGACGGCAGCGGGCTTTCGCCTGATGACAAGGTTTCCCCGCGACAACTGGCTGAAATTATGCGGGCATATTTAAAGGACAGCATGTTTCCTGTTTTCTACAATGCCCTGCCTGTTGCAGGAAGGTCGGGCACTATTGAAAAGATATTCAAAGGCACCATCGCCGAGAATAACCTTCACGCTAAAAGCGGCTACATGATTGGTCTCCGGTCATACACCGGCTATGTTTACAACAAAAAGAACAAGCTGCTTACCTTTGGCATTATTGTGAATAGTCACACCGCCTCTGCTGATGAAATGCGCTCTATGCTTGAAAAAATAATGGTGAGGATTGCTGAAACCGAATGGTAAGCGTTCTTCCCTGTTTCTGGTCTCATAATAACCCTTATTTCGTGTAATCCTCTTTGTATTTCGGCTAATAAGCGAAAAAAAAGACCGAAATAAATTTTGTAGATTGAAATTATTACTAATTTAGCACTAGCTAATTCGCTGAAAGCACTATAAAATATACTATCATGGAAAATATTGACTGGAAAAATCTGCCCTTCGGATATTTCAAAACCGATTATAATGTCCGCTGTTACTGGAAAAACGGCAAGTGGGGCAAACTGGAGATCACTGATTCGGAATACCTCAACATGCACATGGCCGCTACTGCGCTGCATTACGGGCAGGAAGCATTCGAAGGAATGAAAGCGTTTAGAGGCAAGGACGGAAAGATACGGGTTTTCCGCTGGGAAGAGAATGCAAAACGCATGAACCGCTCAGCCGAAGGAACGCTGATGCAACCCGTTCCCCCGGAGCTTTTCAAAGAAGCTATGACCACTGTCATCAAAAAGAATATTAAATATATTCCTCCTTACGGAACAGGCGCTTCATTATACATACGCCCGTTGCTATGCGGCAGCGGCGCCGAAGTGGGAGTGAAGCCGGCAAAGGAATATTTGTTCCTGATATTTGTAGGCCCTGTAGGTCCATACTTTAAAGAAGGATTCCATCCTACCACTATCCAGATAGTGCGCGATTACGACCGCGCTGCTCCGCTTGGAACAGGTACTATCAAGGTGGGCGGAAATTATGCTGCCAGCCTGCGCGCTTCCGAAAGGGCACACGACGAAGGCTTTTCCTCAGTTCTTTTCCTCGATGCCAAAGAAAAAAAATATATTGACGAATGCGGCCCTGCTAATTTCTTTGCTATAAAAGGAAATAAATATATTACACCTAAATCAAATTCCATACTCCCATCCATTACCAATATGAGCCTTAAAGAAATTGCCAAAGACCTGGGCATGGAAGTGGATTGCAGGAAAGTTCCCGTTGAGGAGCTTGCCGATTTTGATGAAGTAGGAGCTTGCGGAACTGCAGCTGTAATTACTCCCATTAAGAAAATACTTGACAGGGACAGCGATAAAGTATACGAATACTGCAAGGACGGCAAAGCAGGACCTGTTTCTACTAAGCTCTACAAACGTTTGCAGGGTATCCAGTTAGGCGAAGTGGAAGACAAGTTCGGTTGGAACCTCATTATTGAATAATTGCTGAAGACAAGAGTGCTTAACATTTAAGTCAACAGTCTTCAGTCCTCAGTTTGCAGTCTTCAATTATATTTTCATTGCCGACTGCGTATTGCCAACTGCTGACTGTCTTCCGAATTATTCTTTCACAAACTTCTTTATTGCAATACCTTTTTCAGTTATGGCTTTTATTAAATACACACCGTTTGGAAAATCCGAAACATTAACATAAATTTTATTGCAATTTAAAGCCAGGGTTCTTAGCAACTGACCTTGAATGGTAAAAAGTTCAATAGTGGCTTTTTGCTGCGTTTCAATGGCAAGATTATTGGTCACAGGATTAGGGTATATATTGAGTCCAAAATTGATAGAATAATCTTTATTATTTGTAGTAGTGTTTGGTACAACATAAATTTTAAAATCGTCGAAATAAAATCCATCGCGTACATTAGACTGGTCGGAAGAAAAATAAAATTTTACCTGTACGGTCTGACCAATGTAATTGGTCAGCGGAATATCCTCCATTATCCAGCTTTTCTGAATGTCGTCCCATACCGGTTCCATCGAAGGCTCTGTGGTGATACTGCTGGAACTTCCTATTTCGCTGTATCTTCCGCAGATCGCCGTCCACGTTGAACCATTGTCAGTTGAAGCGAGAAACTGAACATAATCATAATTATTTTCGGTATTCCATTTTGCATGAAAGTTGACAGTTGCGTACTGGGCATTCGTAAGATCTATGCTCGTGTCAACATTCAGGGTGGATTGCTGAAGTATAGAATAATTCCCGTATGGTGATTCGGTAATTGATGAAGGGTAGGTATAATATTGCGTAGTGTCAGTACCCCAGTTATTACCTGAAAAATGGTTCATTGTAGAACAATCGCTTGAAAAATACAATGAGCTGGGGGCGTATATCTTCACAACAGTATCAGTATATGCAAAACTCCCATTGTCAATAGAAACAAGGTACTTCAGTTGTGAAGCACTTGATAAGCTGATAGTGTAACTAATGGAATCGTTCACTTCCTGCAGTTTGGTAAGCACATTATAATGTTTGGGTGCAGCGCTGATGGTCAATCCGGGCGTAAGCGAAGTGAACTGAACCGTGTATGAAGAAGGCTGAGTAAGGCCGATATTGTGCACCCTATACTGAAGGTAACCAGAAGGTGAATCAAGCACTGAAGAAGACAGATCATGGATCTTTGCATAGTGAAGGTTCAGACACAGAAAGCTAATGTCTACAGGAAGCGCTTCTTTGCATAGTTCTACAATTCTGGAATTTGGAGTGGGCCAGAACCCATCGCTCGAATTCCCGGATTCAGCAGTGAGTGAGATCATACTGTGCTTATTCAGAGTATCAGTATATGCCCAGTCATCGGCATCGCCATTGCTCTGGTAGCCGTAGTCTTCATAAACAGTGCCATACACATAATTGCTTTCATAAGCCATCACCCGGCAAAACTCTTCGTAAGTAGTTGAATCTGCTGTATAATGATTACTGTAATTCCACGGGTATATCAGGTAATCACCCCACGAATGCCAGTTGATGGCAGATTTGAAATTGTGATGCATTTCGAAGTATTTCATGGCCTGTGTTTCGGGCTCTGAAAATGCACTGTCGCCACGATACCAGTATGCTGAAGGAATATTGCTGGAACCAACATTGTCATAACCCCATTTGGTTCCGTAATTCCTGTTCAGATCCACGCCATTCAATATGCTGTTGCCCCTTCTGTTCTTTCTCCATATCCCTCCTCCGTTGGGATTTGTTGAGTGATTATATTCGTACCCGTCAGGATTTACCACGGGGACAAAATATATTTCAAGGTTGTTCACGAGGTATGTGATTTTAGGATCGGTGCCATAATTTTCAAGCAGGTAATACATGAAAAAAATCAGTTGCTGCATTCCCATAGGCTCCATGGCATGATGCAAGGCGGTGAACATTACCTGCGGTTTATGAATGGCCGAATCCTGAAGGTTGGTAATCTCTACCCAGTACATAGGTCGTCCTTCAATGGAATGAAAAGTATCTATATCGGCCTTTGCTGTAATAAGGTCCGGGTACAAAAGCTGCATGGAATCAAGCTGGGTATTGATTTCATTCAGCGTATAAAAACCTCCCATGGAACCGTTTCGGAAGTATTGGGGGACATTATAATTTTTAAGCCTTGAGAAACAAGAATCTTGTGCTGATGCTGATGCAACAGCACAAAATAAAATAATTGATAAAAAAAAACGTGTCATATTATTATAGTTTGTTTACAAAAATATTAAAAGAATTCTCAATAAAAATCAAATTGGCAATTTAAGTATGAATGATGATCAAATTTTCACAATACTTTCTACTTGAAAATTTCTAACATTTAATTTCAACGAAATATATGCCTCGGTTAAAATCAGAAACATATATAATTTCCCAAGACATTATCTGTCTTTTCCAATTACTCTATTAACAACTTTTTTATTATATGGCACGCTTTATTTGAAATGCTCACATAATAAAACCCTTTTTGAAGACCGGCAATATCAATTGTATAAAGGCTGTTTGCCGAATTGACCATTTCCGAGCCGACCAGTTCACCCAATGAATTATATATTTTCAAATTTGCATCACCTGTGAGTTCATTGTTTAATTGGATGTTGACAATTTTGCTTGCGGGATTTGGATATAAGTTTACATTTCCGCCATTATCCTTATTTTCAATTCCGGTGGTCATTATATTGCCCTCAACATAAACGTTGTCAACATACATAATGCTCCCCTTTGTTGTTTGCTTCCCTGTAGATGACATAATGGTGACATTCATTGAGTCGGGCGCTTCCATTATTTTGTAAGTAAGAGGCAAATCAAATAAGGTCCATGAAGAAATAGTGGCATTTGATTGAAATAAAGAATAGGCCACCGTGTCGGGTTTATGGGTAGATGTATTTGTCTTTGTCAGTACTATAGCAATCTGGCAGCTGTCGCCGCTCTGGGGCGAATACTGATAATATCCTTTCAGATCCGAAGGCGTTGAAGTAAAAGGTATTCCTCCTGATAAAGAGGTTGATGGAGTAGTTCCGCTTATAGTCAGTGTAAACTTTCCTAAAGTCATTACTCCGGGATCGATATTGTTGGGCATAGTGGTAGATGGCTCCATATTTTCAAGTTTTGCGCAGTACCTGCCCGAATAAGGACTTGTGCTGTCTTTTAATACAGTATTTGCTGAAGCCATACTAATAGTCATAATAGTATAATTAAAACTGGATGTTTCCCAGCCTACAGGGTTTAGCATACCATCCTGAATGGAAGAGGTTAATCCGCTTGAAAGTGACCAATTTTCAAAATTGCCATTGGGAAGCAGTTGAATCTGTGCATACATGGCAGTATAGAACAGAAAAAACATCATAATTACTACAATCTTTTTCATAGGTTTTTGTTTTAAGGTTAATTTCATCATTGTCTTACAAACCTATTAATTTTATTAATAAATACAGACAACCGGTAGAATAATATTTTGTTAAAAGTAGACTATCGCTTTACCAGAAAAACAGCTTGCATATTATGCACTGATTTCAGGTAGAATTTAATAAGAAAAACTGTTAGAGATTTCTTTTTCTTTGAAACAGGAAGCTGTCTAAAAGTAAATCATGAACAGAATTATGAGCAGAATTAACAAGATGAATTAAAGAAGTGAACTTCCGGAATAATAATAAAGCTTAAATTCAAAGATATTATTTGTAAATATAAATCGAATAAAGAAGAAAACTTAAGGCTCTTTCGGAGTCATAATATCTTTTTCTTCTTTTCTTAACTTACTTTTCCTGATACCATAGGTAAAGTAAATAGCAAACCCTATAGCCATCCAAATAATTAAACGCAGCCATGTACTTAAAGGCAATGAAACCATCTGGGCAAAGCATATCAATGCTCCTAATATCGGAATAACCGGTACAAAAGGCGTACGGAACGGGCGGTGAAGCTCAGGGCGTTTTCTCCTCAGAATAATTACACTTACACAAACAATGGCAAAAGCCAGCAATGTACCTATTGAAACAAGTTCGCCGAGTATGCCTA
The DNA here is from genome assembly GCA_050013795.1 of Bacteroidales bacterium. Taxonomy (GTDB): domain Bacteria; phylum Bacteroidota; class Bacteroidia; order Bacteroidales; family CG2-30-32-10; genus CAWHOW01. The sequence goes on along the minus strand of JBEKEO010000010.1, from coordinate 24,619 downwards.
TCGGGAGAACTCCTGCAATCACCATAGCAACGCTTCCGGTAACAATGGTGCTTATATAGGGAGTTTTAAAACGTTTATGCACTTTAGAAAATACCGGCGGCAGTAAGCCATCTTTCGACATGGAATAAAATATACGCGGCTGTCCCATAAGCATTACAAGTATCACAGAACTTAAGCCTGCAATGGCTGCAATTTTAATGATTGGCCTTAACCAGAACATGCTGTCGCCCATTGCATTTACACCCACAGCTACAGGGTCCGGAACATTCAAAAAAGTATAACTGACAATACCCGTTAAAACTATGGCAACAAGAATATACAGAACAGTAGAAATACTGAGTGAACCGAGGATACCTATGGGCATGTGTTTTTGCGGATTCTTTGCTTCCTGCGCAGCAGTGGATACGGCATCAAAACCAATATATGCGAAGAAAATAACACCCGCTCCACGCAAAATACCGCTCCATCCGAAATGCCCCCATTCTCCGGTGTTCTTAGGAATAAAAGGATGCCAGTTACCACTTTTTATAAAAGCAAAGCCGATTGCTATGAACAGGATGATCACAGAAACTTTGGTAATAACCATCACATTATTGAAATTAGCCGATTCCCTTATTCCTATTACAAGCAAAGTTGTAAGAAGAACAACAATAAACATTGCGGGGACATTCATTATGGAAGTAACATGCGGCAAGGTATCAGCGTTGATATGCATGTCTGCCAACTGTTTAACAAGGTTATCGGTAATGGGCTTCCATCCCATGTTTGGAATATCAATCATAATACTACCCGCGGCAGCGCTAAGTTGAGCAGGAATATGAACACCGAAGTCATTTAGAAAGCTAACCACATATCCGCCCCACCCAACAGAAACCGTAGAGGCTGCAAATAAATATTCCAGTATAAGATCCCAACCTATTATCCATGCTAAGAACTCGCCTAATGTAGCATACGAATAAGTATATGCGCTTCCGGCAATAGGTATCATTGATGCAAACTCGGCATAGCACAAACCTGCAAAAGCACAGGCAATACCCGAAATCACAAATGAAAGCACTATGGCGGGCCCCGCATACTGAGCAGCCGCCTGACCTGTAAGCACAAAGATACCTGCTCCGATTATAGCGCCTATGCCCAGTGTGGTTAAGTTGGTTGCCGTTAGAGTTCTTTTAAGCCCATGGCCTTTGTCGGAGGATTCCTCCATAAGCTTGGTCATAGATTTGGTGATGAATAGTTTCTTCGCCATAATATATGTTGTTGAAAAATATTTCAGAATGATTTTACAATATTATAAAATAATTCACAGAAGAAAAATTTACGCTGTTTTTATAATTAGCTTAACTTTGTCATTAAGTGTAATATTCATTCGACAAACATTTGTGAAAAACCGTATTAAAGATTACTTTTCTTTCAATAAGCGTGAGCGCAACGGGATATTGGTTCTGCTGATAATACTGATTACAGTAATTGCTGTTCCCCGCATTCTGCCTCTTTTTATAAAGGAAAAACCTCTTGATTTTTCTAAATTCCAAAGCGATATTAATAAATTCGAGCAAACTCTGAGGGAAGATACTTCCCGAAAACACGGCAACTTTTATTCTAATGACTTTGATTATGAAAATAGTGATAAATCATCAGCCGAGGACAAGCTTCATCCTTTCAATTTTGATCCGAATATTCTTACCGAAGAAGAGTGGGAAGAAATTGGATTTACCAGCAAACAGGCAAGAGTGATAGAGAACTATGTGGCTAAAGGAGGAAAATTCCGCAAGAAAGAGGACCTGAAAAAAATGTACTGCATAACTGAAAGTGAATACAACGTTCTTGAACCATACATACGGATTCCACCGAATGAACAGGATAATGGGAAGAAAAAATCTTCCGCATATAAAAGCGAAAAGAACACAGTAGTAATTGAATTAAACTCTGCTGATACCAGTGATCTGAAAAAGCTAAGCGGCATAGGTTCATGGTATGCTAAAAGGATTATCTCCTACAGGACAAAGCTAGGAGGTTTTTACAAGAAAGAACAATTGCTTGAAATAAGAGGTATTGACAGCGTCCGCTATGCCGGTTTTGTTGATTTTATCAGCATCAATACCTCTCTCGTTAAAACAATAAATATTAATACTGCCTCAGTGGATGAATTGAAGAGGCACCCTTATATAGGATATAACATTGCCGTATCGCTGACAAACCTAAGGCAGTTATATGGAAGATTTTCTTCAGTAGCCGACATCAAGAAATCGGCTTTGATAAATGATGCCAACTATGAAAAGATTGCAGTCTATTTAACGGTGGAGTAATTATTGTCAAAATGTATCTTATCCCATAATCAGAGTACAATTCCAATTATTTATTTCCGCTTTTTAAATTTTACTAAAATTGGGTGTACAAGTATAGTCAACTCTTTTCGATAAACCCAAAAGACCAGGGTAAAAGCAATAAACAATTGAATCACATGTATGAGAAAACGATATTTCTCTATCATTACTGCTTCAGAGAAAACAATAAGAAGGATGTAACTAAGGGGCAGGTAAAGTTGTTTGATTCTATTAAATGTGTATGTAAATATTTTTCTTGTTATTATATATAAAAACAAAACCTGAAGAACTTTTACAATAAGGCCGGCCCATACAGCACCCCACAATCCGAAATACTTAATCAAAACCACGCTTAGTATAACCTGACAGATTGCGGAAAACAAAAATACAGGCGGGAGTAATTTTGTCTTTTTTAAATAATAAATAGGGGCAGAGAACAACCCAAACAAGCTGCGGGTAATGAACCCAAGGCTTAATAAAGAGAGGAAGGGGAAGATAGGGGAATAATCATTTTTTGTAATTATTATTGGAACTATAAGTGGAATTATAATTACAAATACAGGTAAGATTAGCATTGTGACAGCTGTATAACCATTGAAATATCTGTTTACTTCAGGAGTAAGCCTTGTGAGTTGTTGTTCATTCCAAATGTTGAAAATTTTCGGGTAAAATGAATTAACTATTCCCATCTGGACATATTCTATCAATAGTGTGCTTTTCAAAGCAATATCATAAATAGCAATATCAGATTTTGTGAGATATTCATTGATAATGAAACGATCAATATTTGATAAGACCCAGGTTAATAAGTAATATATAAATATCGGAAAACAAAATAAAAAAATTGGTTTTAAATATTCTTTGATAAAATAAATTCCAAACTCTTTAATGAACCCCCATAATGATATGACAAATATGCCAACTCCCGATAAAAGCCTTCCCCACATTGGTCCCATAAGTGTTTTGGGGTACATATATAAAACTATTACAGAAACTACTATTGTTAGTATAAAATTAATAAGGTTGTACCAAAAAAATCTAACAGGACGCTGTTGAGAAATCAGCAGAGCTGTATATGTTTTGAAAAAAGCGTTGAATATTCCGGTAAAAACACACATAAATCCAAAGGGATAAAAAGTATCCTGGAAAACCAGCCGGAAAAGAACATTTCCAAAACAAATTGATATTACAATATAAACTATGCTTATTAAAAGGAAAGCCGTTACCATTGTTCCAATATATTTTTTCAGGTAGGGCGTGTTATTTTTATTTTCAATATAAAAATATCCTATATGCGATTCCATAGCAAAGCTCACAAGGGTTTGAACAAGAATAGTAAATGCGACATATAAAGCAAATACACCAATTAATTCTTTAGAAAGGAGATTGGCATAAAACAAAAGTAAAATTAAGCCGGAAGCTAAAGGTAAAGCACCTACAACAGAGTATATAAATGTGGATTTTATGAATTGTTTGGAGATCAAAATAAGGTTTTGATGTGATTATTTATTTGGTAAAAACTATTTTTTAAAGAAAATACTTGCAGTTAACTTTACTATGTTTTATCTTTACAAATCGTTACAAAAATATCATTCTTTTTTTTATTAACATTAAATGGAGAACCTTATTATGAAAATTACTTTTACAAATGTTTTCAGGTTATTTTCATTAATGTTGATTATAACCAAATTTTCATATTCACAAACTGTTACTACTATTGCCGGAAACGGTACTTTAGGTTATATTGACGGCACTCCGTTATCAGCAGAGTTTTACGATACATGGGCGGTTGCTTTTGACGATACAGGAAATGTTCTAATAGTTGATGGGGGTAATAATCGTATAAGAAAGATTGACCATTTAACGGGTATGGTTTCTACATACGCCGGTAATGGTGTACCGGCTGATCTTGATGGTCCTAGGCTGACTGCTGAAATTAACGAACCTATTGCAATAGTAATAGATAAAAAAGGAAATATTATTTTCGGCGAATCAAGTGGCGCTAACGGCAATAGAGTAAGAAAGATTACACCTGCGGGAACAGTTGTAACAATTGCCGGCAACGGAACTATAGGTATGGTAAACGGACCCGGGGCAACTGCAGAATTTAATAACCCGAGAGGTTTTTGCACTGATAGCGTTTGTAATATATATGTGGCCGACCGTTATAATGGCGCTATAAGGAAAATTGATACCAACGGTTATGTTACAACTATTGCCGGTAATGGTACTACAGGCGATGTGGATGGCGCTGCTTCTATTGCCGAATTCAACGACCCTCACCATGTTTGTATTGATAAATACGGGAATTTATTTGTTGCCGATAAAAATAATAACAAAATACGGAAAATTACTCCTGCCGGAATAGTAAGCACTTTTGCCGGAACCGGTGCTGCAGGACTCGTTAACGGTCCTGCCTTAAGTGCGAAATTTAATCAACCTATGTCTATTTCTGTAATAAAGAACGAAACTTTTTTTGTTGGCGAAGCTACTAATTGTGATATCCGGAGAATTTCCAAGTACGACACTGTTACCACTTATACAGGTACTGGTGTTGCAGGTTATGTAGACGGACCCCTTTTAACAGCACAGTTTAACAACCTCGGTACATTTTCTATTAATAAGAGTCAGACTGAAATAGTAATAGGCGATTTAGCAAACTATAGGATACGCAAAATTGGAATAGAAAACCACGAAATGGTAAAAAACTATAATTGCGATTTACAGTTTAACTGCTACCCTAACCCCGTTTCAGATATGCTCTATGTGAATTTTGATGCAGAAAGCCAGAATAATATTGTTTATAGTTTGTTTGATATAATGGGCAAGGAGGTTTATAAATCAGATATACTGAATGTTTGTGGAACAATAAATAAATCGATCGATTTATCAAGGTTAGCTGACGGGATGTACTTCCTTGAAGTAAAAACCGACAAAGAAATAATTTCACAAAAAATTATTGTGAGAAAATAGAGAATACTCTGTTTCTTGCTTTACGCAAGCCAAAATATTTTATTATTATAGTTTAATTGCTAACGGCAATTCTCTCTCCTTTTTAATTAAGAAGCCCATATCGTCGTTATAAAACTCAAAGAGTTATTGGCACGATATTTGGTATAAATCATTAGTATACAGCTTATTATTTTACAATACAACTTATATTTATGAAAACACAAACACCCCCCTGTTCAATGAAGTAAACTTAAAATTCTGTGCATTATGCCTGCATTTGTATATAACCGGAACCTGCTGAAACGCTTGCACTACCTGCAAGGACAGCTGCATGGCATTGAAAATATGATGCTCGAACACCGTCCCCCGGAAGATATAAATATTCAATTATCCGCTGTTGAACATGCCTTTCACAATCTTGTTTATGAAGTTTTTTTTGAGTTTCTGCAAAAAAATGCCGCATTGCTGTTTTCACGGCTTTTGGATAAATTTGCCGGTTGTCCAAAAATCTTCGAAACTCTTGATAACATTAGGAAAAACTTTCACACCTACACAGTTTACCAGTTACCTTCCATAATCAATATTCTTTGTGAATTAGACCATATTGGCGATAAAAAAGAGCCTGAATAAAAAAATATTTTCATCAAACATTTGGCAAACACCCCCCCTCTATTCGGAACTTTGTTTCGGAAAATCGTTCTTTGAAGTATTGAAAAAGGTGTTTTTACTTAGATTTCACAAAAAACCGCAAAAACAGTAGCATTATTCTATTTTGTGTTAATGTGAAATGATTTTACTTTTAAGTTGTGTGACGTAGCGACGTCGTTACGTGACAAAACGATAATGTTAAATGACTTTACGATGACATTAAATGATAAACCGACACCATTAAGCAACGTAGCGTTTTCACTTCGTGATGAAAAAGCGTCAATAATTAACGAAAATCTTTCATTTCATGATAAAAGGCATGAATTACGTGATAAAGCGCTTTCGTTAAGCAATGCACAGGTTTACAATAAATGATTTAACGTTAACACTGTGTCACACAATTTCGTCGTTACATCGCACAACGACATCGCAACGCAGCACAACGACATCGCAAAGTCATATAACGACAACGTTAAATCGCAAAACGACACCGCAACGCAGAAAAGCTAAATCGCAACGTTGCAAAGCGAAAGCGGTACGTCGCACAATTTAACCGCTAAGCAGCACAGCGAAACACCTTCGTCACAAACTGAAACTGTTTATTTATATAATTCACTTATTGTTTAACTTAAAATTTAATTGTTATGGCACTCATTCAGAAAAAAGTAATACTATCGGCAAACCTGGGAGGCTTGACCGAAGTTGAAAAATCGAACAAGGAAATGCAAATGGCTACCAGCCATCAGACCAATATCGCACTGGTGCCGGGGCTTACACCCACGCCCTCCAGCGTGATAAGCCTTATTAATGCTCAGAATGCGCTGTTTACGGAAAGAGATAATTTACGTGAACAGATGAAGCAGATCACGGCACAAATTCATGCTAACGATGTTAATCTTACCAATATTTTTGTCGAGCAGTGGGCTCCGCTGGTTAAAACAGCTATAGGTAATGACCCCGTTAAGGCAAAGCTGCTGGGATGGGGAATAAAAAGTTTTGACAGCGGACATACGCCCACAAGCGCGGCTTTGGCAAAAGAAATAGTGATAGCCAGCCGTCCTGAAATAACCAGGATCGACATTAATGTTCACTTGCAGCATTCCATTCACATAGTGAATAATATTTCAGGCAAGCGCAGGCTGCCCAAAGGCATATTGCGTATTGATGTTTACGGGCAAACGGGCGGCACTATGCCCACCGATTTCAGCCTTATGGGACGCGCACTGGGACAAGCCAGCAGGGGAAAGTTTGTGCATGCATTTACCATGGCCGATGTCGGTAAAATTCAGTACTACATTGCCGTGTATATTGACAAAAAAACAAAACAGCCTGTGGCCCAAAGTCCTGTGGCAAGTGCTATGATTAATTAAAAAAGCATATCTATATGCTAAACACTGCCTGAGAAATCGATTGGTTTTTTAGAGTTGTTTTCGTGGATTGAAGCCCTGCCAGTAATGATGGGGCTTTTTCATATTATATTTTTTTACAGCGACATTGAATTCTTTCTTTTCACAAGTTTTGCTTTTCTTTTTCATTTAAAATAAACTATTACCAAAAAAACAATTACTAATCTAAATAAGTAAAAGCACTAATTGACAATGAAATTTATTAAATGTACATTTGTAGGTTATTATTTATCTTTAATAATATAAAAACAAATATTATGAAAAAGTTATTCTTTATTATAGCGCTCGCCATAATTGGCTTGAGCACAAATGCGCAAACTGCATATATAACGAATTATGGCAGTGGCACTGTATCCGTAATAAATGTTGCTACAGATTCTGTTACAGCTACAATTCCGGTTGGTATTTATCCTCGTGGCGTATCTGTGAGTAAAGACGGAAACTGGGTATATGTTGGGAATTTTAATTCTAATACAGTAAGCGTAATAAACTGTAATACAAATACTGTTTTGGCTACAATTGCGGTTGGTTATCAACCTGGTGGTGTATCTGTGAGCCCAGATGGAAGCAAAGTATATGTTGCGAATAATGGCGATAATACAGTAAGTGTAATAAATACTGCTACCAACACTGTTTCGGCTACAATTACGGTTGGCAACAAACCTTGGGGTTTATCTGTGAGTCCCGATGGAAGCAAAGTATATGTTGCGACTAATGGCGATAATACAATAAGTGTAATAAACTGTGCTACAAATACCGTTTCAGCTACAATTACAGGGTTTAATATACCTTGGGGTGTATCTGTAAGCCCAGATGGAAGCAAAGTATATGTTACGAATTATAGTAATAATACAGTAAGTGTAATAAACAGTGCTACAAATACTGTTTCAGCTACAATTACAGTTGGGACTCATCCTCAGGGTGTATGTGTAAGCCCCGATGGAAGTAAGGCTTATATTGCGAATATAAATTCTAATACAGTAAGTGTGATAAACACTGCCACCAATACTGTTTCGGCTACAATTACGGTTGGTGCTAATCCTATTGGTGTATCTGTAAGCCCATTTGGAACCTGGGTATATGTTGCGAATTATGGCTCTAATACAGTAAGTGTAATAGACACTACTACCAATACTGTTTCGGCTACTATCGGTGTTGGTTCTTATCCATATTCAATTGGAAATTTTATTTCCACTCATAATTCGCACGCAATTTCAGCATCAGCAAACCCAATTTGCAATGGGGCTTCAACAACTTTAACTGCAAGCGGATCAACCACTTATTCATGGAGTGACGGACTGGGAACTTCAAACGTTGTAGTAGTTTCGCCTACCACCACCACCACTTACACAGTAACCGGCATAACAACAGGAGACACAACTACGACAAGTATTACGATAAATGTAAATCCTAATCCAACAGCAACTGCATCTGGCAATAGCCCCTGTGAAGGACAAACATTAAATCTCACTTCAGGAGGTGGTTTAATTTATAACTGGGCAGGCCCAAACAGCTTCTCAAGTTCAATTTCAAATCCGGATATAACAGGTATAACTGCATCGGCAACAGGGACATATACTGTTACAATAACAGACGGTAACGGTTGTACAGATTCTACAAGCATTTTTATTACTGTAAATCCTAATCCGACAGTTAGCATTTCAGCATCTGCAAACACCATTTGTAACGGTACTTCAACAACTTTAACTGCAAGTGGGGCAGACACTTATTTATGGAGCAATAGTTTAGGGACTGCAAACCCCGTAACAGCAATGCCAACTGCCAACACGACCTACGCGGTTACAGGTACCGACATTAATGGATGTACAGGTACGGCAAATATCATGATTAATATTGTTACGAATGAATCACCTGTTATATGCATGGTTACAACCGACAGCGCTACTTATTATAAATACAATGTTGTTTGCTGGGATAAAACACTATATGACAATGTTGATAGTTTTATTGTATACAGAAAGGATGTAATTTCTTCAACTTATTTGCGCATTGGGGCAGTGAGTGAAAATTCTTTGAGTGAATTTACCGATACTGCATTCAATATTGGCGGTCCTAATGGCGGAAATCCACAATACTCAAGTTGGTTTTATAAACTTGCTATACGTGATACATGTGGCAATATCAGCGATAAAAGCCCTTATCATCAGTCGATGTTTGTACAGGAAGGCGGTTCTAACTTTTCATGGAATGCGTATACAGTTGAAACAGGACAAACAAACCCCGTAACAGGATATTCATTTTTAAGGGATGATAATAACACTGGAAACTGGCATGTATTGGTAAATACGGCAGGTCTTTCAGCTACAGATCCAAACTTTGCAAGCTACCCTAATGGTAATTGGCGCATTGATGCTTTGGGATTTGATTGTGCACCAACTATGAAATTAACTAATACACAGGGTACAAATTTAAAAGCACACAGTAATACTATCAAACTATTATTAGTGGGCATAGAGCAGTTGGCTAATGATGAACAGATAATAGTTTATCCAAATCCCGCAACCGATAATATTACAATAACAAATTCTTCTTTAACAAAAGACATGGCAATTTCTGTTTATGATATACAGGGGCAGTTGCTTATATGGCAACCAATGCTGCAACCTAAAATAACTATCAATATTAACACTTTCGCAAAAGGCTTGTATTTTGTGAAAGTTGAGAATGGAAATGGGGTTGCTGTAAAGAAGTTTGTAAAAGAATAAATTAGTTAGGTATACGAAATAATAAAAAAGCCACAGAGATGTGGCTTTTATGTTTTCTAATTGCACTTGCAAAACAAAACTGTTTCGCTGGTAAAGATAGTAGCGTGGCCTAAATAAAATTTATAGCCAACCTTAAAATCATCAATTTGTTTAATAATTTTAAGGGTTAATTCCCCGCCGCATAGCGGCGGGGAGCTTCATTAAATAAAAATATATATTTTTACAACTTATATTTATTATAAAATTATAAATATAACCTAACATTGCATTAAGTAATTAAGTCAGTCAACATGCCTTTTAACTCCATTGATTTTGCTGTTTTCTTACCTATTGTTTTTATTCTTTATTGGTTTTGTGTAAGTAAAAATTTAAAACTTCAGAATTTATTAATTGTAGTTTCTAGTTTTATATTTTACGCTTGGTGGGACTGGCGTTTTTTAATTCTGCTATCAACAAGTGCTTTCGTTGACTATAACGTGGCAATTCAAATTGAAAAGAACAGCGACAATAAAACTAAAAGCAATTTATATTTAAGTCTAAGCATAGTAACAAATCTTGGGATATTATTCTTTTTTAAGTATTTCAATTTTTTTACAGAAAATTTTATTGCAGCTTTTCAACTTTTGGGATATAAGTTTTCTCCCATAACATTAAAAATTATATTGCCAATAGGCATTAGTTTCTATACATTTAAAACATTAAGTTATATTATTGATGTAACCCGCGGCAAAATAAAACCGGCATCAAGTATAGTTGATTATTTTGCATACGTAAGTTTCTTTCCTCAATTAATAGCAGGGCCAATTGAACGCGCCACAAACCTTCTGCCTCAGTTTTATTCCAAACGTGTGTTTTCTTATCCTTTAGCTGTTGACGGGTTAAAACAGATTCTTTGGGGTTTCTTCAAAAAAATCGTTATTGCTGATCAAAGTTCAGAATATGTCAATATAATTTTCAATCATTCAGCCAACTATACTGGTAGTACTTTAGTTCTTGGCGCATTTCTTTTTTCAATTCAGATATATGCTGATTTTTCAGGTTATTCTGATATGGCCATAGGCACAGCTCGTCTTTTTGGTTTTAACACAAGGCAGAATTTTGCATTTCCTTATTTCTCCAGAAACATTGCCGAATTCTGGCGGAGTTGGCATATTTCACTTACAAGTTGGCTCACCGATTATGTCTTTACTCCATTATCGATAAAATGGAGAAATTTGGGATATGCAGGAACTGGAGTTGCTCTTTTTATAACATTTGTATTGTGTGGTTTTTGGCATGGTGCAAATTGGACATTTATCATATGGGGTGCTTTAAATGCTTTGTATTATGTTCTTTTTCTTTTATTGAAAAAAGGGGGAAAAACAACCAAAATAGTAGCAAAAGGAAAAATATTTCCATCATGGGTTGAGGCAGGCAAAATGGTTGTCACATTTTTGTTAGTCATGTTTGCATGGATTTTCTTTCGTGCAGATAGCATTTCTCATGCTATGAATTATATTTCCGGAATATTCTCAATGACATTATTTACAGCTCCTTTTATGTTTCCTAAAATTAATATATTGATAATAATGATTGTTCTTTTCTTTATATTTGAATGGTTAGGCAGGGAGCAACGCTATGCTATTGAATATTTGGGACTAAAATGGCCTAAATTTTTAAGATGGTCATTTTACTATCTACTTGTTTTAATCATAGGCTTTTTTTCAGGTAACGGACAAAATTTTATATATTTTCAATTTTGATCATGAAGATTTTTTTTAAAAATTTGCTTGTCTTTATTTTTGTACCTGTCATATTAATTGTATGCATTTCTTTTTTATACAGATATCATCTAAATAAGGTTAAATTACCTCGTGATGTGTCAATTATTATTTGTGGGGATTCACATACCCAGAGTGGAATAAATGACAGTATTTTAAAAGGTGCAATTAATATATCTCAATCTTCTGAACATTATCTATACACGTATAATGTTTTAAAACTTTTCATTCAAAATAACCCACAGATTAAGACAATTATTTTAGGATGCTCTTTTCATTCTTTTGCAAAAAGTAATGACAAAAATATTTTTGAAAACAACAGGACGAAAAATATCTATCAGTGCTATTTCCCAATTTTTGATTACAAGTCTATATCAGAATTAATATCTGGAAATATTTCCGGTATTATAAACTCAGCTGTCAAAATTCTTGGGAATATGATGCTTTCTCTTATATACAATTATAAATCATACCGAGATTATTCGTTTTGTGGCAATTATTATAATAGTAATAAAAGCAATCTTAATGACAGCATATTAATTTCTACTATTAAAAAACATTATTATATTGATAATAAGACATTACAAAACTTTTCAATTTTTCAGAAATATTATCTAAAAAAAATAGTGGAGTTATGTTACAAAAACAATATTAAATTGATATTAATTAATACTCCGTTACATGAAAGTTACTTTAATAAAATCCCTGCAAAATTTATTTCTGATTATTACGCTACTTTATCTGATTTTAAAGGTCAAATAAAATTTTGGGATTTTCACTCTTTACATTTAGGAAATGAATGCTTTGGAGACGAACATCATTTAAATTATTATGGGGCAAAAAAGTTAACTTTAAAAATTGACAGTTTACTTTGTGAAAAAAAATAAAGTATAGGTTTTATTAACAGTAATTAATAAGCTTTTATAGGAAATTAATATTTTGAATTTTTATTAAACACATCCTTTTTATCAATGCAATACATTTTTGCATCCAGTATGCAATGCAGTATGTACTGATGGATTATTTCAAGAAAGCCATAAGAAAAGGAAGGAATAAAAAAGTTAATATTTCCCATCTTTCTCAATTTGTTGTCAGGAGCAAAACCGGATAAAGTAATTACAAAACAATCTTTAGCTTTTGCCGTGCTAGCAGCTTTCAGGATATTAGCAGAACTGCCGGAACTGCTGATGCAAATTACAAGGTCGCCATCCCGTGCAAGCATTTCAATAGGTTTTGAGAAAACATCCTCAAAGCCTATATCATTTGAAATGCAGGTAAGAAGAGAAGCGTCGTTAAAAGTAGTGGCAGGAATATTTCCATTCTTCAACAGATCAATAGCGCTATGGCTTGCAATAGCTGCACTACCGCCATTGCCTATTAAATATATCCGACGTTGCTTGTCTTGTATATCTGAAAGTAATTTAACCGAAAGCTCTATTCCTTTATCGAATTCATGTGTATTGTTCGAACCATCAGTTGTTTCAATATGTTCAATAGCCTTTTTGAATTCAGAATAATATTTCCCTACAAATTTCTCTATTTCCATTTTCTATTTCATGAAATGATTAATAAACTTTACAAGGTCCTTTTTATAAACAGCATGTTCATTACCTATTATACCCACTGCAAGATTGCCCATACAGTTACCAATAAAAGGAATCAGTTCGGGAGGGGTATTTTGATAAACAAGTAATGAAGTTATTGCAAGCAGAGCATCTCCTGCACCAACAGAATCTTTAACAGAAGATGTAAAAGCAGGCGCATTAAAATAATCTCCGTTATGATAATAAAGGGACCCTTCCTGACCAAGTGTTATAGTAATATTATTACAGGAAGTAATTTTATTAAGCTGTTCGATAAGGTTATGTATTTTCCCGTAATTATCTCCAAAAGGCAGCCGCAGTTCTTTCTCATCAATAGAAATGTAACCGGCATTTTTATACTTGGTAATATAATTAAAGCCGTAATTGTTACTATTTGTTTGTGCATTAACAGAAACAAATTTACCTGTACTTTCCAGATATTTCTGAATACCAGAAGAAATAAATCCGTGACCGAAGTCGGTAACTAAAATAAAATCAAAATCCTTTACTCGGGTCTTAAGATGATTAATAATTTCTTTTTCAAGTTTCTCTTCAATGAATTTGTCATTCATAAAAGTTACTTCAAAAAGTTTATTATTCAGGAAAATATCAAGATACCTTCTTTTGGTGTTGGTAGAGCTGTCATTACGATAGAAAAATTTTCTATCAATTCCTTTAGAGAGGTTCTTCTCAATGATATCCATCTGGGTGTTTTGTTCCCCTAAAACAGTAACCAGCTCAACATTTCCTGCATATTGCTCAAGATGGTTGGCAACGGCAAGAACACCGCCGGCATATGCTTCGCCCTTAAGGAACATTGATGAAATGGTTGGCGATTTTGAAGATTTGCCAAGGGGACGGCAATAATGATATTCATCAATAATGGTATCGCCTATAACGAGGACTTTTAATTTTTTAAGGTTATCAATAAAAGAAAGGACTTTTTCAAAGGAGAACTTTTTCTTAAAATCTGTAATGTAGTCCTTCACCCTTTCATTGAAGGGGCTGAAGTGAGCATTTATCAGGGAAGAAGAAGAAAACATTATTTCTTCCGTGAAAAATATTTCTCCTCCGGCAGATTTCACTTCTTCTTCTTCAAGATAAATATTTTTAGTAATGTCCTTCTCCCTGTCTTTATAGTCTTGCCCTTTTACATAAAAAGTTGGTTTTAGTAATTTAATTGTTTCAATTGCTGTTTCCCATTTATTAAGTGCTACATAATCAACTGCCTGAAGTGCAGCAATTGCTTCCATACGAAGGTTCTCATTAAAGAGCGGCCTCCCGGGACCCTTATTGACAAACCTGTCGGGCGTGATAGTAACAACAAGAATATCAGCGGCTTTTTTGGCAGCTTCAAAATGTTTGATATGTCCAAGATGAAGCAGATCAAAACATCCATGGCAATGGGCAACTTTCTTCCCTTGTTTTTTAAGTTTTTCAATAACTGTTGCAAGTTCTTCAAGACTTATTATTTTTGAGTTTGCCATATTCTCTTATGAAAAATAAATATGAAATTACGACTTCTTTCCAAGGTATTTAAACCAGCTTTTAGTTGCTTCAGCAATTGATTCTGCTTCCCACAAAGGCGCTTCACGCCAATATTCAATGTTTTCAAGCATAATACTCACGCCTTGTTCAAATGAAACTAATGGTTTCCAGTTAAGCATCTCTTTTATTCTTTTGATATCAGCATACGTACAATCGGGTTCCCCTGGGCGTTTTGGTATATAGGTAATGTTGCCACCAAGAAGTTCCACCAGGCGGTTCACGCTATACGTATTATCACTTCCAACATTCATGATTTTACCAATAGCATTTTTATTTTCGGCAGCCATATAGCATGCATTAACCAAATCGGTCACAAAAGTAAAATCGCGTGTCTGCTTTCCGTCACCCACCACAGTGAATGGTTTATTATTAAGTTTTTGTGATAAAAATACGCCAAACACGGCTCCATAGGTACCACTTGTGCGCGAACGTGGTCCGTAAACATTAAAGAAACGCATGGATGTAACAGGCATATCATAAATCTGATTCCAATACATAACATATCTTTCGCCTAAATATTTTGTAACAGCATAAGGATATTGAGGGCGTATTTCGGCAGATTCAGGCGTGGGATAAATATCGGGTATTCCATAGCATGAAGACGATGCAGCATAAATCAACCTTTTAACTTTATTGATTTTTGAACATTCCAACACATTAATGGTGCCGTCAACATTTGCTGTATGATACTCTAAGGGTTTTTCAATAGACGGAACAATATCTGCAAGAGCCGCAAGGTGGAAAACCCAATCGACATCTTTAAAGTAAGGTAGGATACTATCAAAATCAGAAATATCAGCTATTTGAATATTTAGCTTTGGATTGCTTTTATGATGCTCAAGATTAAATAAACGACCCGTGCTGAGGTTGTCAATTACAACCACTTCAAAACCTTCTTTAAGAAGCCTGTCAACCATATGGCTTCCAATAAATCCACACCCGCCTGTTACTACTGCTTTCATTTAATTCTTCTTATATAAATATTATTCAAATTTAGATATTTTATATGTTACAGCCTTATTATTATAAAAAATTTTGGCAAATTGTTATAATATTTTCAAATAATAAATTCTAACAGAGACAGAAAATTAATCCCATTTCTTTTTAAAATCATTTTTTGAAAAATATTTTTCTATTAAACAATACAAAAGGATAAAAAAATAACGAGTTCCCATTTCCCTGATTTTTAGTTTTGATATACCATACTTTCTATTCCTCCAAGAATTGGGAACAACAGTATATGAATAGCCACGTATGATAACCTTTAAAGGCAATTCAATAGTAAGGTTAAAATGGGGTGATAAAAAAGGTTTAATGCCATCAATCGTTTTTCTCTTATACATTTTGAATGCATTAGTCGTATCGTTATATTTAATCCTGAAACAAATTTTAATAATTGCATTTGCAAGCCTGTTAATTATTCTTTTAGCAAAAGGATAGTCATAAACCCTTCCTCCCTTACTCCAACGTGAACCAAAAACTGCATCGTAATTACCTTCTGCCATTTTATTAAAAAATAATACCAAATCTAGAGGAGAATCAGATAAATCTGCCATCATAATAGCTGCACAGTCACCATTGAAATTTTCCAGTCCTTTTCTAACGGCATAACCAAAACCATTGGGGCTTTCGTTGGTAATCCAAACCAATGTGTTGATTTTTTCTTTTAATTTATCTAAAACCTCTAAGGTATTATCTTTCGAATTATCATTGACAATTAAAATTTCATGATCAATTTTATTGTCTGTAAGTTCTTTGAAAATAGCAGAAATTGTTTCCGGTAATGACTCGGCTTCGTTATATGCAGGAATGATTACGGATAATTTCATAAATTACTTGGATTGTATAAAAGCATTATAATGATTCTTTTCTAAAAAGGAACAATTATCTTTTACCATATTTACAAATTCGTTTTCGCACCAATAGCATGGCGGACCACACCAAGGACATAATGTAAATATTTCTTTATCGCTCTTAGTTTTATAATTCAATACAATCTCTTTAACCTTTAGTCTTTCTTTTTTTTCATAAAAACCAAAAGCCAAACCAATGGCGTTTAATCCTATAGCCAAAACAAGTAAGCCGATGAATACATGTTTGAATATATATTTTTCAAATATATTTATAGAATGGCGGAAAACATCATAGAACATTACAAACATTGAAATAGTCATCAAAGACGTAAAAGATGTATATCTTGACCTGTCAGTATATTCAAAAGAAATTGTTCCCCTGCCCATAGTAGTCATTATTGAAAACAATACTGAATATATAAAGAGAGCTATCCAAAAACTGTTTTCCGGTAATCTCTTATTTATATATATTTTATATATAACATAAATAGAAACGGCAAATAATAAAACACCTAATGGAAAAGCGAGAATACTCAGCGAGTGTACACTTATCATTGAAATCAGTGAGAAAAAGAAGTATAGAAATTTAAATGGATGTGTTATAATAAACATTGTATTTGGGTTAACGGGATTATCAATTCCATTACTATAAATAATAAATGCAATTATTCCAATAATCGCCCAAATAATTCCATAAATCCAAAGATAGGGTTTTCGGAAATAATTATTTTTTATTAAAATCTGTATACCTCCTGCAATCCAAACGATTATTCCCATAGCGCTGGAAAAAGAAGCAATAATTCCAAATATCACTGATAATAGAAGAAATAATAATTTCCGAATTTGATTTGGTGTTGAAAAAAATAGTTCAATAAAATATAAAGACATTATTGTAAATATTAAAACAAAATAAAAGGCCATTTGGAATGCCCATATTAAATTCTGCCATTGCCTGAGATTAAATACAAATAAAGGAATTATTAAAATCCATAAAGGAATTTTAGATATAGAAAATTTGAACTGTTTATTAGCAATAAGATATAAAAATATAAATTCTAAACAAATCAAAAAGGCATTGAAATACATAAATATTTTAGAATCCATCTTAGTAATAGACAATACTGAAATGTAAAATAGACGAGGGAAAAAAATTATATGTTCGTTGTGTGGTTTAGAAAAAAGTGAAAATGATATTCCTTCGCTAAGATATTTTTTTACCATTAAAACAAAATCCCAATCATCGATATGTGCTACATTAACTCCAAAAAAATAAACATATAGAAAAGGAATTATTGCAAGAGCTACAATCGAAATAAGAATAAAATTTTTCTTAAGAAATTTTGCAGTATTCAACATATTATCCAATACTATATTTAGTTAATTCTAAAATTTCAGATTTAATAAATTTCTTGAATGCAAAAATAAAATTACATCGATAATAAATATGTAAGAAAAGCCAACTAAAAAAGATTAAATATATAAGAATTATGTTTAATCTCGTGAACTTAAGCCTTCAAAAATTTGAATTAAAATATCTTGAAGATTATATTTATATTGCCAGGTAGGGTAATGCTCCTTAAATTTTGAGACATCGCTTATCCACCAAATATGATCACCTATTCTATTTGTTTCAGTATAGCTGTAATTCATTTTTTTTCCAACAATCTTTTCGCAAATTGCAATGCCCTCTTTCATTGAACAGTTAGAATGTCTGCTACCACCTGCATTATAAACTTCGCCGGTACGTGGGTTGTTATAAAAATGCCAAAACATATTGACCAAATCAAAACTATGAATATTATCACGAACTTGTTTCCCTTTATATCCGAAAACAGAATAATGATCTCCTGTTATTGCACACTTCATAAGATATGATAAAAATCCGTGTAATTGTGTTCCCGAATGCTTTGGCCCAGTCAAACAACCTCCTCTGAATATTGCTGTGTGCATATTAAAATACTTGCCATATTCCTGAACCAGCACATCAGCGGCAACTTTTGAAGCGCCAAAAAGAGAATGTTTTGTATTATCTATACTCATCGATTCATTAATGCCATTTTTATAATAGATATGCTTCTCGTCTAATTCCCATCGATCTTCTAACTCAATAAGTGGTAAATAATTTGGATTATCACCATAAACCTTATTTGTTGAAGTGAAAATAAAAACAGCATCTTTACAATGTAACCGAGTTAACTCTAACATATTCAGAGTGCCATTGGCATTAACCGTAAAATCAGTTAATGGTTCATTTGCAGCCCAATCGTGACTTGGCTGTGCTGCCGTATGAACCACCAGACTGATATCATTATTATATTCTTTAAATATTTTCTCTAATTCACTGAAGTTTCGAATATCATTATCATAATGCCTATAATTAGGGTATTTGCTTTCGATTTGTTTCCTATTCCATTCGGTAGATGCATCATTTCCGAAAAAATATTTTCTCATGTTGTTATCAATGCCTATGATTTTATCAAATTTCTTTGAGAAGAAATCAACAGCTTCACTTCCGATTAATCCTGCAGATCCGGTGATAATTGCAATTTTCATTTTTTAGTTATTTAAAATATTACTTAATTGAGTTTCATTATTGATTATCCATTCATACACATCTTTTACTAATGTATTAATTGAGGTCTTAGGAGTCCAACCACAAAGTCTATTTACTTTAGTATTATCAGTTAAATATAATCTTATATCTCCCTCCCTGTTTTCTTTAACAGAACCTATATTTATTGTATTACCAGTAATTTGTTGGCAAAATTGTGTTAATTCCTTTAATGAAAAACTACATTTAACACCACCGCCCACATTAAAAGTTTCACCATTTATATTATCAATATTGTGAATTTGCCAGTCTACCAAATCAAACAAGTCATTAATATGTAACGCATCTCTGACTTGTTTCCCTGTGCCACCATAACCAATATAAGATAAAGATTTTTTCCAGAAATGCCGTGCAACCCAAAGTACTGTAACCCCCTGATCAATTTTGCCCATTTGCCAAGGTCCTGCGATTACTCCACAACGATTTATCACAGTTCTTATACCTGCAAATTGATTAAATTCTTTAACAAATAATTCCGAAGCTAATTTTGTTGCTCCATAATAAGATCGCGCTCCTTCAATTGGAAAATTTTCAGAGATACCATAAGAACTTATACCTTGAATACTTTGTTTTTCTGCGATTTCAATACGATTTTCTTTTTCAATAACTTCAATTTTTTCAAGTTGTGAAATAGGATAAATACGACTTGTTGATAAGAAAATAAAATCTGATTTGTGTTTTTTTGCAAAATATAATGTATTGATAGTTCCGTTAAGGTTAGTATCAATTAAGTATTCCGTTGAACTGTCAATACCTGCCAAAACTGATGGTTCTGCTGCGGCATCAATTATGCAATCTATTTTCCCGATTTCTTCAAAATCGGTTTTGTTTCGTATATCACCATGAATAAAAGTTATACCTTTATTGACAAGACGGTTAATATTTAATTCCGAACCTCGTCGTTTGAGATTGTCAAATGCTATTATAGAGTATTCGGGATATTTTAATTTTAAAGCACTTGCTAAGTTTGAACCAACAAACCCCATTCCACCTGTAATTAATATTCTTTTCATTAAAGTTATAAAATATTTTTGCTAAAGTATAAAATTGAATCCGCAACATAATAAATTTGTTCATTTGTCAACTCGGGGAAAACAGGTAAACTTAAAATTGTTTCGGCTTGTTTTTCCGTTACAGGAAAATTTCCTTTTTTATATCCTAAATATTTTGCAGCATCTTGCATGTGTATTGGAACAGGATAATGAATTTTTGTATCAATACCTTTCTCTGCCAGAAATTGCTTTAATGAATCCCTTTGTTGAATTTGGATTATGAATGTATGAAAAACGGCTTTTTCAAATTCTTTGTCAAAAGGTAAAATAAGATTATCTATATTTTTCAACTTCTGATAATAGATATTTGCGATCTCTCTTCTTCTTTCTGTCCATTTATCCAGCTCTTTCAATTTCACATTAAGAATGGCAGCCTGTAAATTATCCAGCCTTGAATTATAACTCCAGAAATCAGACTCGTCGCGGTTTTTTAATCCATGATTACGGGCCTTAATAAGATAGTTAAATAAGTCATCATTATTTGTGGTTATTACTCCTCCGTCACCACAAGCAGAAAGATTTTTTAAAGGATGTAAACTAAAGCAACCTGCTACCCCCAGGCCTCCGACTCTTTTCCCTTTGTATTCAGCACATATAGCCTGAGCAGCATCTTCAATAATATAAAGATTATATTGTTTTGCAATATCAGATAATTCAGCCATAGGAGCAGGTCTGCCTGTTAGATGAACTGCAATAATTCCTTTTGTTTTGGGAGTTATTGCTTTCCTGACTTTTTCGGGATCAAGATTGAAATCGTCGCGCACATCAGCAAAAACGGGAGTTGCTCCGGCTATTGCAATAGATGAAGCTGATGCAAGAAATGAATTAGGGGCTGTGATTACTTCATCTCCTTTTCCTATACCAAGGGCTTTCATGGTCAGGAAAAGAGCATCAGTACCATTTGCAACACCTACAACATATTTTGTTCCACATAAATTAGCAAAACTTTTTTCAAATTTTTTGACTTCTTCTCCAAGTATAAACTGACCCGATTCAATTATACCGGAAAATGCCTCAATTAATTCACTTTTAATATTCTTATGTTGAGGGGACAGATCAATATATGGAACTTTCATTGCTTATCTGAGGTTTATTTTTTGCATTCGTTTAACGTTGAAATATTTATCATCAGTTAATGAATCTGGCACTAATCCTTTAGCGAAAGCGGTTTTCAGATCCTTAACAGCATCTTCAATCGTATGCTTTGTTATGAAACCAATATCCTTTTTAATTTTTTCGGAAGAAATATGGTAAGAACGATTATCATTGGTTGGCGAAGTGGTGATCTTAATTTTTTCGCCTATTACCTTTTTTACCATATCAGCTATATCGGATATGGTATGATTTTCATAACCGGCATTCCATATTTTACCAGAGATTTTCTCTTTTGGTAAGGATAGAAGCCGGCAATATAAATCTGCCATATCTTCAATATGGATATTAGGACGTTTCTGAGCGCCGCCAAACACGGTAATTTCGCCTTTGTTAATAGCGAGATTAGTTAAAATATTAACTGTTAGATCCAACCGTAGTCTTTTGCCATAGCCGCAAACTGTGGCAGGGCGGATAGTGCAGGTTATAAAATCATCCGAACGATATTTTTCAAGTATCTCCTCGCACATTGCCTTGAATTTGGAGTAATCGGTCAAAGGTTCAAGTTTCATACTTTCGTTGACATTCGGTTCTTCTTTTATACCATAAACACTTGATGAAGAAGCGTAGATAAATCGCTTCACTCCTGATTTTTTGGAAATTTCAACTAAGGGTTCGAATGCGTTGAGATTAATTGATTTGCCTAATTGTGGATTTAATTCAAAACTGGGGTCGTTGGAAATACACGCCAGATGAATTACTGCATCATGTCCGGGGATGATTTCTTTAAGCAGCTTCTGATCTCTGATATCTCCTTTTATAGCATTTAGGTTTGGGTGAACGGGCAGAACATCTTCTCCATATATCATCAGGTCGAGAACAGTAACTTTAAAACCATTTTCAAGTAGTTTGGGAACTAAGACCGAACCAACATATCCCGCGCCTCCGGTGACAAATATTTTCTCCATCTTTTATTATTATTTATTAATCTTTTCGATAATTTTAGCAGGAACACCGACTACTTTCGTATAGGGTTCAACCGGCCTTATCACAACAGTTCCTGCACCTGTGATAGCACCTTCACCAACAATACCATCCGGGATGACAACTGTACCGGCTCCTAAGAAAGCATCTTTGCAAATAGTAACACGCCCGGCCGTATGAGCTCCGGGACCAATATTGGCACCATCTTCGATAATATTATCGTGGTCAATTGTCGCGCCTGTATGAATGTTAATGCTGTTCCCTAATTTTGAGCCGGTAACGATTATAACACCCTGGCAAAAACAATTCCCTTCACCTATTTGAACATCAGAATCAATATGCACGGTGGGATGAATAGCATTTATTAATTCTAACCCGGTATTTTTAATTTTTAATCCTAAGTTACGTCGTTGCTGATTATTACCAATGGCGACAATCCCTCCATAAATATTAAATTTCTTTATCAGTTGTGGTAAATCCGACATAGTACCAATTACAGGGATATTTCTAATAGTAATTCCTTTGTTATTAAGGTTATCATCAATAAAACCAACAACTTCATACTTTCTTTGAGCCTGCATAATTTCAAGCACAACTTTTGCATGCCCGTCAATCCTTGCTCCAACGATTATTATTTTTTTCAAAGTTCTATTAATTTTTATTGCAAATTTAATAATTTTGTGTGATCAGTAATTATACTCCTGCAATTTGTATGTAGAATTTAATCAACCTTGGAATATGATTTTTTAAAGAAATTTCCTCTCTTTTTTCAATCATGCCGGAAACAAGATCTCTATAATTTATTGAAAGGATAATTTCCTTAATTCTTGATAAATCATCTGCCCCAATAGAATAACCAGCACAGTAGCGCTCAACAATCCAGCTTTGATAAATCAGGTCTTTTGAAATTATTAATGGTATCCCTGCTTCAATATAATTAAACAATTTAAGGGATGTGGCGTATTTGATTTTTTCAGTGGATATTCGGGTATCTTTACTAAAAAACGGAATCAATCCAAAATGATATTTGCTTAATTCATCAGCCAGGTTTTCCTGAGGAACAGATTTATGAAAATGAAAATAATCGTTAGTTCCGGCAATTTTTTCATATTCTGAAATATCAGTAATATGAACTGACGGGCTTGGATAAATATGAAAATGGATTTTTTGTTCCGAAAATACTTTTATCAGATTATGGAACTGAATAGCCCCGTAATGCGATTTATTACGGTGAGATCCGGCAATGCCTCCGGCATAAACCAAATGGATATTATCTTCGGTTAATTGTTTGGTGTTATTTTTAAAAAAATCATTATCACAATATAAAGGAAAATAAATTGTAGGAGGTTTTGGCTTGCCATATTTACGTAATGCGACATTTGGTTCGAGGCTGACACCTACAACGCCATCTGACAATTGAAGGCATTTCTTCTCATATATTAGTTCCGTTTGAATCCATTTTATAGCAGGATTCAATCCGTAATAACAGGAGTAAACATCGTGCATATCAATGATAAAAGGAGCTTTTACCATTTGCCTTATCATGTCAGGATAATATGATTTTGGAGCGGTAACATGATAAATATATACTTTCTTAAGTTGCTTGATTATTCTTTTTAGATGATATTCATTCCTGAATAAAATTTTAAAATCCCACACATCATCTGAAAACGCTTTAATATAAAGAGCTTTATTTGAAATTAAAATTGTTGTGAATCCATAATTTCTTACCCATTTTGCCAATCTCGGTATATGTAACATTATCCCATCACATACATAAACAATTACTTTTTTGTCAGCATATTCTAATCCCTTTAGCTTTCGGATTTTTAAATTTAAAAAATATAGTATAATATCAAAAACCGATGTGGATTTTACATACACTAAATAACTTAGTTTAGAATATAATATTTTTAATGATGATACTTTCATTACAAAACGCAAGATTTACAATATTTAAATTTAAAATTCACAGAACAGATACTAATTAAACAGTATAATCCGTTCAATAATTATGCTGGATATCTAACCCAAAATATCAATTTCCCGAGAAAGAGTTTCAATCAAATTATATCCATCC
>JBEKEO010000009.1:0-38863 GCA_050013795.1 Bacteroidales bacterium | reverse complement strand
TTTCCCAGTAAGAGGAATCCTTTTTATTTGCATCATCGTTTATCTTCAATTCTTCTTGTCCGAAAAAACCTTTTGGAAAATCAGGGTTCAGGATATAATTACTTTGAACTCCAAGAAAATAACCTTCACCTTTTATACCCATGAACCCGAAATTAAAAGTAAATTTATTCGAAGTGGGAAGCCATGTATCGTTTTCGATTTTTGAATGGATCTGCTGCACTCCTAAAGAATCCACAAAATCTATCTCCGCATCTTTTGTCAGGTAAAGATCAATGCTGTGAATATTCCACAGGTCTTCTATGATATAGATATAACCCCTGAATACCGGATCATTCTTGCGTTTTGGCAACACATGTATTTTATCAACCACCAATCCGTTTTCCATAAAGGCGCCTTCGAGTTTATAATTATAATATAAAAAAGCGCTCGATGAAATGGGAGATATGAACACTCTTTCGCTTAAACCGCTTAAATTAATTGTATTATCATAAAAATTAAAAAGTAAATCCGAGGCCTGGTTATAACTGAATGCATGATTATCGCCGCTGACCTTTGAAGAAACCATTTCCTCTTTTATTTTATCGGGCTGCATAAAGTTGAATTTTGATACCGATTCGGAAAGATAAATAATGCCTCTGCCGTTTGAATCAAGTCCTATCATATCTCTCATGATATCTTCCCGTTTAAATCCCATTATCTTTTCGGGAATTTCTTTCATGCGCTGCAGCCCTTTGATATACACATCGCAAGTATAAGCCTTTGCTTGTTCCAGGTAATATTTTCTTTTTTTCTGTGCTTCTCGTATGATGCGGTAAGCAGGATCTTTATCCGCACCGTTTATTGTTACCTCCTGCAACATTAGCACGGTTTTGCTCATTATGATATTCAGTGAAACATTATTATTATCGATTTTTATTTTTTTCGTTTGCTGTGAATAGCCAATATAGCTGAAGGTTATTTCATATTCGCCTTTATCCAGCATAAACGAATAATACCCTTTCTCATTGGTGGCGCAAACCTTGTGAGATTCCTTCAGCATTACACTTACAAAAGGCAGTGGGGCTCCAGTGTTATCGGTAATATAGCCGCTTAATGTAAATGCATTCAGCGAAGACTGAAAAAGAGAAAGAAGCACATAAATCAGAAATAGTCTTTTGCCCATTATATATTTCTCTTTATTTTTAGTAAACACAAATTTAAAGTTATTATTGTTCGTCAAGATATATTTTTCATTATTAATTCGCCATAAATAGAACAATATTCATAATTTCATCAAATATCTCATTATTTAATACTTTTGTAATTACACTTATTTTCATGGAACAGATTTCTGTCGTCATAATTACATTAAACGAAGAACGCAATATTGAGCGTTGTTTGAAATCACTTGAAGAAGTGGCGGATGAAATCATTGTTTTAGATTCGTTTTCGACAGATAAAACATCTGAAATATGTCAAAAGTTTCCCGTAAAATTTATTCAAAAAGAATGGATGAATTATTCGGCTTCCAAAAACTTCGCCAACAGTAATGCAAGTTATGATTACATCCTTTCAATAGATGCCGATGAAGCTTTGTCCGATGAATTGAAAAGAGCCATTCTGGAATTAAAAACATCTGATAATTTATTTGATGCTTATTGTTTTAACAGACTTGCCAACTACTGTGGAAAATGGATACGTCACGGCGGCTGGTACCCTGACACCAAACTTCGTTTATGGAATCGCCATAAAGGCCAATGGGAGGGAGAAATTCATGAGGCGGTTAAGATGGAAAGGAACACAAAGACCGGTTTTATTAAAGGCGATCTTTTGCATTATTCCTATTATAGTATTGAGCAACATCTCAACCTGATGAATAAATATACAGATATTATGGCAAACGAGCTATTTAATATTGGCAAGAATGCAAGTATCTTTAAATTATTGTTCAGCCCTGTATTTAAATTTATCAGGGATTATATATTAAAGCTTGGATTTCTTGATGGTTATACAGGCTTTGTTATTTGCCGCATTTCAACCCGTGCCTCCTTTTTAAAATATACGAAACTTAGGCGGCTTAACAGATCAAAATCTTTGCACAACAAAGAAACAAAATAGTTAATATTTTTTCTTGTTATGAAAATCATCACTTACAATGTAAACGGCATCCGTGCTGCGCTTGGCAAAGGGCTTATTGAGTGGATAAAAACCGTTAACCCTGACATTATCTGCATGCAGGAAACCAAGGCCCAGCCCGAACAATTGCCTTTATTCGATTTCGAGGAGGCTGGTTATCTTAATTATTGGTATTCCGCACAGAAAAAGGGATACAGCGGAGTTGCCATTCTTACAAAAAAGAAACCCGACCATGTTTTTTATGGAATGGGAATTGAGAAGTATGATAACGAAGGAAGGTTTTTAAGGGTTGATTACGGTGATATTTCCGTTGTCAGTGTTTATCACCCTTCCGGCTCCAGCGGCGACGAACGTCAGGCATTCAAAATGATATGGCTTGAAGATTTTTTGAAGTATATAAATGAATTAAAAAAATCGTGCCCTAATTTGATTCTTTGCGGCGATTATAATATTTGCCATAAGCCTATCGACATTCATGACCCCATAAGAAATGCAACATCTTCCGGCTTCCTTCCCGAAGAACGCGAATGGCTGACGCGTTTTATCGACAGCGGTTTTATTGACTCATTCCGTTTCTTTAACAAAGAGCCAAAACAATATACCTGGTGGAGTTTTCGTGCCAACGCCCGCAGTAAA
This sequence comes from Bacteroidales bacterium, assembly GCA_050013795.1. GTDB lineage: Bacteria > Bacteroidota > Bacteroidia > Bacteroidales > CG2-30-32-10 > CAWHOW01. The sequence goes on along the minus strand of JBEKEO010000009.1, from coordinate 36,112 downwards.
AATCTCGGCTGGCGCATTGATTATAACATGGTAAGCCTGCCTCTTGAAAATAAACTGAAGCGTTCTGTTATTTTACCCGAGGCAAAACATTCTGACCATTGCCCTGTATTACTTGAAATAGATTTTTAACGAATTATTTTATACTTTTGTGGAAATTAAAACCCGGTAATATGAAATAGCCATGAGCAATAAACCTTACAACAACTGTAAATGATTATTCATGGTGTATTGCATGTGACCTTTAAAAACAAAAAAATAAACACATGAAAACATCAATCACAAGAGCCGTATTTTATATAGCCATTTGTTGTGCTTTTCTTTTTTCCTGCGTTCCTGCCCGCCAGTTTGATGAAATGAAGAAAAAAGAAGCAGCATGCCGGTCAGAAAATGATGAGATAAAAACCGAAAATCAAAAAATTAGCACCAAATACACGGAACAGCAAGTTACCCTGGATAATATGGCCAAAAGAATTGCAGGACTTCAACTTGACTCCAATGTCAGGGGAACTTCGCTTCGCACCATGACTTCCAATTATGATCAGCTTAACCAGACATACCAGCTTTTGCTGAAGAATTATAAAGACCTTCTTGCAGGAAATAGCAATGAAAACCAAAAAATCCTTGTTCAGTTAAAAACCACGCAGGACAGCCTGCTGAATAAAGAAGATGCCTTAAAGAAACTGGCAGCCGACCTCGATGCAAAAAAAGCTAGTCTTGACAAAATGGGAAAAGAACTGGATGCCTCCAAAACCGAACTTGGGGCTAAAGACACCAAACTTAATGACCTTCAATCTATTTTAAAGAAAAAAGATTCTACAGTTAAAGCATTAAAAGCAAAAGTAATGGATGCTCTTACGGGTTACGAAGGAAAAGGACTTACTATTGCCCAGAAAAACGGGAAGGTTTATGTTTCGCTTGATGAAAGCCTGCTTTTTGCATCCGGCAGTTTTACCGTTGGCACTAAAGGTGTGGAAGCAATTAAAAAACTCGCAAAGGTACTTGAAACAAATTCTGACATTAATGTGTTGATCGAGGGGCACACTGACAATGTACCTTTTAACGGAACCGGAACCCTAAAGGATAATTGGGACTTAAGCGTAATGAGGGCAACAGCAATTGTAAAGATCATTACCAAAAACAGCAATGTGGATCCCAAGCGTCTTACTGCCGCAGGAAAAAGTCAATATGATCCGATTGAAAATAACGACACCAAAGAAGGCAGGGCAACTAACCGCCGTACGGAAATCATACTTACTCCTAAGCTAGACGAACTGTTTCAGATTATTGAAACAAATTAAGGCGAAGGGTTTAAGGTTAATTTGCCGACTGTATTATTCTTTCACAAATTTCTTAACAACTACTCCGTTTTCAGATGCCATTTTTACAAAGTACATCCCATTTGTAAAGTTGGAAATATCAACATTGATCTTGGTTTCTAACATTGTTTGCTGAAATAATAACTGCCCCTGTAAATTATATATCAAAACCACTTCGTTTTTATTATTATTTAAAACAGAGTTTTCAATAGTAATATTATCCCTGGCGGGGATGGGGTATATGATAAAATTATTATCTGTAATCTTTTCCGGAATAGCTGTAGTGCCACATCCCATTAAAGTTTTAAGCGCAGCTAGGTTTCCATTAAACGCATCTCCATCTACACCACCGGCGGAAATTCCTGTAACACCAACTGCATCAGAATACTGTTTAAAACTCCAATTGGGGTACCATGGACCTAAATAGGTTGAAGACGGCGCGGCTGTGGTGCTACCATCAGGGTCTGCTGTCCAAATATCACAATAAGAAGCCAAAGAGCTTTCCTGTTCGTTTGCAATTGACCCATCAGTATAAAGAATAGGCATAATACCTGTAGCTGTTTTAACGGTGTTCATCCATGCTTCAATCCATGCAGCTTGTTGAGCACTTGTCATCGATCCTGACACATCTGTTTCGTAATCAAGCGCAGGAGGTAATTCACATGATTTAATATAAGATTGTGCTTTACTTAAAAAGTAATTTGCTTCGTCAACTGCATCTGCATCGGTAGGGTGAGTATCAGGATGAGCAAAGTGATAAGCACCCATGTATACTCCGGCAACTACGCCATTTACTGCATTACCTGAATAATATGCATCTGCGGTAGATAAACCTTCTGTGGCTTTGGCCCAGGCAAAAATGATACCATCGCCAGCTACTTGTGTCCAATTTATAGTACCCTGCCAATTTGAAACATCAATACCAAGTATAGTAGTACTTGCTGATCCGCTGGCATCCCTCCAAACCAATGTTGAATAAGGGGAACCCGTATTGGTTGTACAACCGGAAACTGTAGTTAAAAGTCTTACTGTGCCTGTAAATGTGGCGGTCCATCTCATATATGGAGCATTGGGACAACCTGATAATCCGCAATTATTTGCATAACAAAGCGCAACTCCAGAAGAATTATTAAATAGCGTTAATTCAGCATCCCATTCTTGTAATCCTCCAAAATTGCTGCAATAGGTCCACTCATAAGTGTCGCCTGACGTTACATTAAATAAGGTCCAGTTGCCCGCATTCATATACGCACTGACCTGGGTCCATGAGGATGAAGTAGTGGAAAACGTTGCTGCCGGATACTGGTTGGTTTCAGAAGAACTTGTGCAGAAACCACTAGTAGCACATGTTTGTGCATTGGCATTCAAGCCAAAAATTGCGAGTAAAGCAAAGGTTGTAATTATTTTCTTCATAGAGATTGGTTTTGTTTTGTAAAATTAATACTTTTTTCATATAAGTCAAGGGTTCCCGTTAGTTTTTTTCAAACAACTATTTTAATTAGCATTGCAAATCATGGCTGAAGATGGAGTTTTATCAAGACGATGTGTCAACATCCCAACGCGAGATGACAGCATCTCGCCCTGATAAACTCGCTTTTTTAAACATAACTATTGATTAGCGCGGATAGCATCAACAGGGTTAAGCCGCGCAGCGGTGAAGGCCGGGACAAAACCCGCAATAATGCCAATGATGCCTGATGTGATGATTCCCAGCATAATATTTCCCATTCCAAGTGCAAAGTGCAGGTCGAAAAAAGCGGAAACTATCTGTGTGCCGAGAAATACAATCAAAAGCCCGACAATACCGCCAATAAGGGAAAGGATAACGGCTTCAAATAAAAATTCAAACAGGATGAAATATCTTTTTGCGCCAAGCGATTTCTGTATTCCTATTATGCTTGTCCTTTCTTTTACTGAAACAAACATGATATTGGCTATCCCAAAGCCGCCAACAAGTATGGAAAAGCCTCCTATTATCCAGCCAACAATAGCTATAACAGAAAATAAACTTTCAAAACCTTGCGTAAGCAGGCTTGTTTCATTTATGGCAAAATCATCTTCAGCTAATGGTTTCAGGCGGTGTTCCGAACGAATAATACCGGTAAGTTCATCTTTCAGTTCATCATTCGATACACCTTTCTTTGCCCTTACAATAATAAGCGGATCGGCATTTTCGGAACGGATATCTACCACATTCCTCATAAAATTAATAGGCAGCATGGCTTCTTTGTCTGAATTATCGCCGAACATATTATCGCCTTTTTTCTTTAAAACACCTATTATTTCTAACTTGCGCCCGAATATCTTAATTTCTTTTCCAATGGGGTCGGCATTGGCATACAGGTTTTCGGCAATAAAGCTTCCTATGATAACGACATTCTTTCCTCCGCTTGATTCCATGTCCGAAAAATAACGACCGTCAGCAATGTCAACGCTCATGCATTTATCATAATCCTGCGAAACACCCAAAATTCCAATACCTTCAATACTATTATCCAAATGTTCCACGGTTCTTGATGAAGATGCCATAAAAGCTACGGCTTCCGCACCACTGCTTTTTCTCTTGATATTGTCCATTTCATCAATCTTCGGAAGCGGACGGTTCATGTATTTCCACCAGGCGTAATCAGAACCAAAAGACCACGGCCATTTTTGAATGAATAATACGTCATTGCCAAGCGATTCAATGCTGCTGCGGATCTGGTTTTCCATAGAATCGAAAATGGTAAACACAGAAATGATCGAAAAAATTCCAATGGTAATGCCAAGCAAGGAAAGGATGGTTCTTAATTTATTCTCCCGTAGTGCGGTAATGGCGAACAGGTAACTTTCCCTGAAGAGTTTGATAAAGAGTATCACGGTATCTTCTTGCTATTTTGATTCGTTTAGAAATGCCTGTTTTCAGCAAATGGAAAACAAATGTAAAATTAGTATTATTTCACTATAAAAATGTCAGAATTTTAATTGCCGGATGAAGCGAATTTAATAAACTTGCAAAAAATTGTAAGATTGATGGAAACTTTTAAAAAAATAAAACACTCATTAATTTCTGTTTATCATAAAGATGGGCTGGATGTTATTGTTAAGAAACTCCATGAGCTGGGAATCACTATTTATTCCACCGGCGGGACTTATGATTTTATTAAAGGATTAGGGCTGGAAGCAATAACTGTTGAGTCACTCACTTCTTATCCTTCAATCCTGGGAGGAAGGATAAAAACATTGCATCCCAAGGTTTTCGGAGGCATTTTGGCAAGAAGAGATAATCTTGGCGACATCGAACAACTGGAGAAATATGAATTACCCCAGTTTGACCTTGTCATCGTAGATCTTTATCCTTTTGAACAAACCGTTGCATCAGGTGCGAATGAAGAAGAAATAATTGAAAAGATAGACATAGGCGGCATATCACTGATAAGGGCTGCGGCAAAGAATTTCAATGATGTTGTGGTAATTCCTTCTGCCGATTACTATGGAGACCTGATGACATTGCTTAACGCTAAAAAGGGCTTAACATCGCTTGAAGACAGGAAATATTTTGCGCGTAAGGCATTTCTTGTTTCTTCTCATTATGATACCCATATCTTTAATTACTTCAACAAAGAGAAGGAAGAAAAAGTATTTAAACATAGTATTTTAAAATCACGCATTCTTCGTTATGGCGAAAACCCTCATCAGCAGGGAATCTTTTACGGAAACATAGATGAACTTTTTGTTCAGCTGAATGGCAAGGAAATTTCACACAACAACCTGCTTGATATTGATGCCGCTGTAAATCTTATCATGGAGTTCAAAGAGACGACTTTCGGCATCATTAAGCACAATAATGCCTGCGGTCTTGCCTGTCGCCCAAAACTTATTGATGCATGGAAAGATGCGCTGGCAGGGGATCCTATTTCGTCTTTTGGCGGCATTTTGGTAACTAACGTTCCTGTCAACAAGGAGACGGCAGAAGAAATTAATAAATTGTTCTTTGAAATAATTATCGCACCTTCTTACGAAAAAAATGCATTAGATATCTTAAAGTTAAAGAAAAATAGAATAATTTTGCAGTTCAAATTTTCAGTCTTGCCGAAACATCAGTTCAGGACAATACTAAATGGTGTTTTGGAACAGGAAAAAGATTTGAAGACCGAAGTTTCAGAAGATATGCAAATGGCTACAACAATAGCTCCGAGCGATCTTCAGAAAAGGGATCTGATATTCGCCAACATATTGGTAAAGCATACGAAGTCGAATGCTATTGTGCTGGCAAAGAACAGTCAGTTGATTGGAAGCGGTACAGGGCAGACATCAAGGGTTGATGCATTAAAGCAAGCTATCGTAAAGGCGAAGGATTTCGGTTTCGATTTGAAAGGAGCTGTTATGGCTTCGGATGCGTTTTTCCCTTTCCCCGATTGTGTAGAAATTGCACATAAGGAAGGAATAACGGCAGTAGTTCAGCCGGGAGGCTCTGTGAATGATAAAGCATCGGTGGATTACTGCAATAATAATGGAGTTGCCATGGTAATTACAGGTATCAGGCATTTTAAACATTAATACATAAACATAAGGGAAATGGGATTATTTTCTTTTTTGACCAAAGAAATTGCAATTGACCTGGGAACAGCCAATACAATCATTATACACAATGACAAAGTAGTGGTAGACGAACCATCTATTGTTGCCATTGACAGGATTACCGGAAAGATAATAGCGGTAGGGACAAGGGCAATGATGATGCATGGCAAGACGCATGAGAATATCAAAACAGTTCGGCCTTTGAAAGATGGCGTTATTGCCGATTTCCAGTCAGCCGAGCACATGATACGCGAGATGATCAAAATGATCAGCCCTAAAAAATCACTTTTTCCTCCTTCATTAAAAATGGTTGTTTGTATTCCTTCCGGAATTACCGAGGTTGAAGAACGCGCAGTAAGGGATTCGGCCGAGCAGGCAGGGGCTAAAGAAGTAAGGCTGATCCACGAACCTATGGCTGCCGCTATTGGCATTGGAATAGATGTACTGGAGCCGACAGGAAACATGGTTATTGATATTGGCGGAGGCACAAGTGAAATTGCTGTTATAGCTCTAGGAGGAATAGTTTGTAATAAATCGATACGGGTCGCCGGTGATGAATTTAATGATGATATTGGAGAATATATGCGCAAGCAGCATAATATTCACATTGGGGAACGTACAGCTGAACGTATAAAAATTGAAGTAGGCGCAGCATTATCAGAAATAGATAACCCCCCTCCTGATTATGCCGTTCACGGAAGGGATATGCTTACGGGCATTCCAAAGGAGATCCTTGTCAATTATGCAGAAATAGCTCATGCTTTGGATAAATCTATTTCAAAGATTGAAGCTGCTGTTTTGAATGCTCTTGAAATGACACCACCAGAACTTTCGGCCGATATTTTCCGGACAGGAATTTATCTTGCCGGAGGCGGTTCTATGCTGAGGGGATTGGACAAAAGAATTTCATTAAAAACAAAATTACCTGTACATATTGCCGAAGATCCTTTAAGAGCTGTTGCGCGTGGTACTGGCATTGCTCTTAAGAACTTCGATAAATTCACATTCCTCATCAAATAAGGTTGCTGCTGCATTTAATAAACTGAAGCGGTATGAGAAATATTGGTCAATTCCTGTTACGACAAAATTTCTTTTTTATATTTCTCCTACTAGAAGTAATTTCTTTTATTCTTCTCGTTCAGAATAATATTTACCAGCGTTCAAGTTTTATAAATTCAACTAATACATTTACAGGGAGCATTCTGGCAACCATTAATAATGTTTCGCAATATTTTTCTTTGAAAGATGCAAACCACAAACTTGCTGAAGAAAATGTTCGTTTGTTGAATGAATCGAAAAAATATTATATGATGACAGACGAACAGGTGTTTTTATATAAGGATACACTTTATAGACAACAATATGAATTCATCAGTGCAAAAGTTATAGGTAATACCACCAATAAAAGGAATAATTATCTGACTCTTAATAAAGGAAGCAGGCAGGGCATCCAGAAAGATATGGGAGTTATTACAAGTAATGGTATTGTTGGGATTGTGAAAGAGGTGTCGCCGAATTTTTCTTCTGTTATTTCAGTGCTTCATAAGGATACTAAAATAAGCGCCAAGGTAAAAAAGAACGGTCATCTGGGTACTGTAAACTGGAGTGGCGGCGATTACCGTTATGGCGAATTAATTGATATTCCTACGCATGTCAAACCGATCCTAGGTGATACTGTCATTACAAGCGGGTATTCGTCAAGCTTTCCCGAAGGTATAATGATTGGAATTATTTCCGATTTCAGGATAGAAAAAGGCGATAATTTTTATACCATCACCATTAAGTTCAGTACAGATTTTAATAATATATCCTATGCATATGTTATCAGGAATATTATGAAGGACGAACTAAATAGACTCACTAAAGACTCACAGAATGATTAGGCTGTTAAACAGAAACATTTTCCGTTTGCTTTTCCTAGTATTCTTCCAGGTTGCCATTTTGAATAAAATTGAGTTAGGTGGTATTATTAATCCGTATCTCTATGTTTTGTTTATTCTGCTGCTACCATTCGAAACGCCTAAATGGTTGTTACTTGTAGTGGCATTTGTATGTGGACTTTTGGTTGATATGTTTTCGGAAACAGCAGGATTACATTCTGCCGCATGTGTTTTGATGGCTTTCTGCAGACCAGGTATTTTGAAGATTATATCTTCAAAGCAAGACTATGAAGCTGGTATGCGGCCTATCATCCATGACCTGGGTTTTAAATGGTTTTTTTCTTACTCTCTTCTGCTTGTAGTTATACACCATTTTTTGCTCTTTTATCTTGAAGTGTTTAGTTTTTATGAATTTTTTCAAACCTTTTTTCGCATGTTGCTGAGTATAATTTTTACTTTAGCGTTAATTATTTTAAGCCAATACATAATGTATCGCCCGAATAAATAAGATTTTTCTTAAGAGAGGGCTGTTTCAAACTGGAATATTTTTTAAATTTGTCTGTTGAAAAGCGGAAATAGTGAGCATTTTATGAAAAAAATAAACTTATTATTTACTTTGGTTACAACATGTTTTATTTCATTTTCTTTCACAGGCGAAAAAGGTAATAAAATTAAAAACGATCTTTCAGAACTAAATTTGAAGGGAAAGGTTAAAACATTAACCGAAATTGAATATAAAGTTTCACCTAATACTGGAAAAATTAAGGAAGGAGACATGCTGTATAAATATATTTATTCTTTTAATGAAAACGGGAATTTAATCGAGACCAATTCTTACGACCCCGACGGCAACCTGGATGGAAAATATACTTACTCTTATGATAATATCAAAGGAAACAAAACAGAAATGACATCATACAACCCCGACGGCAGTTCGGATGAAAGATGCGCTTATAAATATGATAGCAAGGGTAATTTGATCCAGGAAATTTGGTATTACCCCGATGGCAGTATAAGTAAGAAATATAATTACAAATATGATGATAAAGGAAATGAAATTGCAATGAATAGGTATGATTTTCACGACAGCTTGATTTGTAAAGATTCTTACAAATATAACGATAAAGGGGAAAAGATTGAGTGGAACCATTTTAACTTATCACCTCCTACCGACGGCACTTTGAGTAAAAAAGTCATATTTAAGTATGATGAAAAAGAAAATATTAATGTGGAAAGTATTTATTTGGCTGACGGCAGTTTTGAATGTTTTTCCTATAAATATGATTATAAGAAAAAGGGCAACTGGAAAAAGGAAACTATTTATAAAAACGGACTGCCACAATATATTACTGAACGAAACATAAAATACTACTAAGGTGCATGCAACAGAAATTTTGGGAGGGATTTTGCTTTATTAATTGGGACGCTAGCATTTCTGATAAAATAATGGCGTAATAATATTATCCAAATAACAAAGAAAGCCGCAACAAATATAATGGCTTCCTTCTTTTTTTAATATATAAAAAAGCGCCCCTGCCAATTAGCAGGGGCGCTTAATTTTAATAAAGATTACTCTTACTTAATCAAAGATAATTTTTTAATAATTGTTCCCGATGAAGTTTTAATGGCTACGATATAAATACCGCTACTTTGGTTTGATATATCAATAGTCATTTGGTTTACATCTTTTGAAGATGTGCTCTGCACAAGTTTACCAACCATGTTGTAAACATCAATAACAACATCCGCCTGCTGATAGTTTGAAAAATCAACAGTAAATTGGCTGTTTGAAGGATTAGGATAAATAGAGATGTTTTTATCCATATCATTTTTAATACCTGTAGCTATGGCAAGCGGGCAAAACTCAGGATATATTGCCAGTTCAAGATTTATACCCCAGCTCATACCACCCCATTTACCTCCAAAGGAATACCATCCATTATCATATGGTGTAAAGAACCATGAAAGTGAATCAGTAGTGTGGCAATCCTGAGGGTTTGAATAAACGGCTACAGTATCGCCGGCTACTGTCGGTAAAACAACACCCGCTGAATACGAGCCTGAAACGCTTACAGGAGTTGCAAAGGTATAAGCAGTAAATCCGGTTGCATTAATTGCGCTCACAGCAACAGAGTTGCTTGTCCCAAGCAAGGTATCGGGAGCTTTTGTTGTGACATTGGTACTATAAATTTTAACATAGGTTTTTGCAGTACCGCTAGCCGACTTAATAGCTTTTTCTCTTACCAGTACAGTTGAAATAGTGCCGGCCGAAGCAATATTATTGAAGTTTTCTGCAACTATAGGGTCATCGTATTGTACATTGCCTGTAACATAACCGTATGGTTCACACGAATAAATTACTAAAGAATCGCCGCAGGCAGTGCCATGCTTGGGAGCAAACACAGTGTCGCATGAGGTTGAAACATTTTGTACATTAATATAACTTGTTTTGGTGACAGGTGTGCCTGTCCCTATACCATTTGAGGCGGCAAGAGTAACTGAATATAATCCGGCAGCTGTAAATTTGATCTGAGGATTCTGTGTACTGGATGTTGTACTATTTGCCCAACTGAATCCTGTTGATGGCGCCAACGACCATGTCCAGGCAGTAGGTGAAAATGTCGATAGATCGTAAAATGAAACTATTGTATTAACACCCACGTTCCTCATGTTTGCATCAAAGTTTATAGTAGGTGCTAAATGAGGAGCTCCGCCTCCGTAAACAAGATAATCAGCATGATAGCCAACTGCATCACTTTTATATGATATTCTCATATATCCGTTTTCCCCCCAGCTGGGACCATATGAGTTTCTTAAAATCCAGTATCCGGCGCTGCCATCAGATATTCCTGTAGTATCTTTCCATCCAACAAGACAAACAGCGTGGTCAGTACTGGTGCCGCTTTCAACCCATATTCCACCGCTATATGCGCTCCATGCGTTACTGGCAGCATCAACAGCAACCCAAATAGGACCATATTTATAAATCGCATTTTTTATACTGTCAACAGGAGGTATTCCACTCACTTCGCCTCCGATATCGCGGTAACTGCTTACTTGTTCATGATAAGCATATGTGCCGCAGGAATTAATACATGTTGCAGTAGTTACGGTCTGATCACAGGTGAAGCTCACATATGGACATTCTGTTTCATAAACAGCGCCCTTGGGTGATTTCCAATAGCTGTTCGGACAAGTTCCTCCCTGGCAACCATTACAGCTTCCATCGCAGTTTATTAGGTACTGTTCTGATAAACTCCTGGTATTACCATCGTGTATCAAAATATTGCATTCAAGGGATCCTACACTTGCAAAAGCCCAGCAGCTGCCACAATCACCCTGGTCTTTAATAGGAGTGCTTTGCATGCGCCAGTCCCATGAAGTAGGAAGTGTTGCTAATGTTGACGATACCTTTTTATCGTTATCATTGTTTTTAACTACCGGGGTAACCGGAGGTTTATATATACCTGTGTATTTTCCTGCCGATACTATCGTGATAGTATAGCTGTCAAGTATCTCACCGTTCTTTTCCCACGGGCGCTTTAACTCTAATGTAAGAGTAGTAGTTCCCTGCGATGTGCCTGCATATCTTATTATTTCAGTACCTGACAGACCCACAACGCCTTCATTGCCCTCCAATCCTTCTGGAATGGGATCATGAATGAAATCCCCTTTATATATTTTTGCAATGGATTTGGGTGTGGTTTTTTCTTTCGGACTGATAGCCTCGCACCACACATAGCCTGTGGCCGCTTTTCTTGGCAATTGTATTTCCAGAACCTGATCGATGGAAAGATTAATGGTTTGTTCCTGATTCGAGCGTGAAACTTTTACAAAATTCTGCCCATTAACTTTGCCGTTGGCAAACAGCACGGCGCCTGCTGCAATAAATAATAATAGTTTATTTTTCATAGATTATTAGTTAAAAAATTATTGGGGTTAAAAATACCAAAATAAAAAAAGGATGTCAAACTTTAATTATTCATTAACATATAGTTATAAATAGTTACTTAATTACAATTACACATGAAATATTTAATAAAATATATTAAAGCATGTATTTAATCTATAAAGGAAAATACTTAAAAACACTAATTATTTTATCAGTATTATTACTAAACGATTTAGCAAATACTCTTATAATATTAATTGTAAAAATAATAATATTTTAAAATCGAAGTTGTAAGTTTCATAAAAATATCAAAGAAAATGATAAAAAATTAATGCTTTACAGCAAGTGGAGAAAAATTAACCTATGAAAAGTTTAAATCAGGTTTAGCCTGCCGAAAAGTTCTTTGCGATATAAACCGCCAATTGGAATAACTTTCATTTTGCCTTCAATAACGAGATCCGGATATTTGATCGAGAATATTTTATCAAGGCGAACTATAAAAGACCGATGAACTCTGACAAAATCCTTTGCGGGAAGTATTCTGATCATTTCTTTCATAGTAGTATGGGTAGTGTAGATGTTATCAGATGTATTGATAACAACATAATCTTTTAATGCTTCGACAAAATAAACATCTTCAAATTTAATTTTATTCAGGCGGTAATCAGCTCTTACAAAGATGCTATCTTTAGATTCTTTGTTTTCAACTATGGAATGATACAGGTCTCTTTCTCTTTTTACCTGAGAATCTTTTTCATGTTTGTAAACGCCCATTTCGATAGTTGTCTGAAGTTCTTTTTCCTTGAATGGCTTAATAATATAACCATAAGGCTCGGCAATCTTAGCTTTGCTTAATGTATTATCATCTGCATAAGCTGTAAGGAAAATAACGGGAATATCAAACCTTTCGCGAATGATATTGGCAACTTCAATACCACTCATTTCACCTTTTAACATGATATCCATTAAAATAAGATCCGGACGGGTTTGTTCTACCTCCTCAATAGCTTTTTCACCTGAAGCAACAATAGTAGGAACAATATAACCTAGTTTTTTCAAACTATTTTGGATGTCTTTTGCAACTATGCTTTCGTCTTCTACTACTAATATTTTTAATTTTGTCATGATTGAAATGTTTTAAAAATGAAATGTAAAATTACTATAAAAAATTGACATTATTAATATTCTGTTCGAAAATTATATATTTTTCAACAAATTGGTCTAATTATTTGAATTTATATCTGTTGGAGGTTTTATTTTAACGCCATTGTATTTTATTTCAACGCCATTTTTGTAAGTTGTGGTTAAAAATAAAGTTCCATCATAATTATAGCGATACCATTCCCCTTCACGTTTACCCATTATATAAATTCCTTCTTCTTTTACTTTTCCATTATCCCAGTAGTAAGTAATTTTTCCATCCGGATTATCATCAAGGTAACTACCAACAAAATTAGGCGTACCACCATCATAATAATATTTCCAGGTACCATCTCTTTTACCTTCCTTATATGAACCTTCCATTTTAATATCTCCCCATTGGTAAAGCCAAGGGCCTTCTTCCAGTCCGTCCACATATTGTCCTTTTGTAATCACAGTACCGCTATCGGAATATTCAGTCATTTGACCATTTTCAATACCTATTGAAAAATTCTCATCTCTAAGAACTTTACCGTTATCATAGTACCATATCCATTCTCCATCAGGCTTTTCATTTTTCAAGTATGTTCCCACTTGTTCAACCTTACCATTTTTATAAAAATACTTCCATTCACCTATTTTTAATCCATTAACATATTTTCCCTGAGCTTTTAATTCTCCTGTCTCATAATAATTCTTACATAATCCTTGTCTTAAGCCCTGCTCATCTATAATAACATCACTTGTATCAATTCCGTTATCATAAACTTTGGCAGCAGTAATCTTTCCTTCGGGTGAATATTCACGTGTTATACCTTCAGGGATATTGTTGTTATAACTGCCGACTTTTTTTACATTGCCATTCTCATAATAGTCCTTCTTAATATCAAGCTTCTTAACTTCGGCAGCATCTTTCATTAATTGACCATTAACATATTTTACTACACTTAAAAGGTTCCCATCAGGAGAGTATTCTTTAAAGTAGCCATTTTTTATTCCAGCGCTATAATATTCTTCCGTATGTATAATACCATTAGGATAGAAAGTAACCCACTTTCCTTGCTTTAAACTATCTGTACCCAATCTGTTAACTTTTTCTTTTCCTATCAGGTATCCGTTCTTATACTCAAGTAAAGTAATCACATTGCCTTCGCGTGAATATTCTTTTGCATATCCCTGCTCCCTGCCTTTTATAAAGTTAATAGCCAACCTTAATTTACCGTCGGGGTAATAATAACTTGTAAGTCCATCTTTAATGTCATTAACATAAGTTTCTTTTACAGTTTCTTTTTCCTGATATGTAGTTTTAATTCCGTTTTTTCTTCCTTTTGCATAAGTAATTTCTAATATCAGTTTTCCGTCTTCATTATAAAACTTCCATAAACTATCTAGCTCGAAATTTTTTCTATTTCCCTCACTCTTTAAAATACCGGTTTCATAATAAGTTTTCCAATACCCATTTGGTTTCCCTTTAACCATCAATCCCTCACTTGATATCTTTCCATTCTCATATTTAAACACAGTATATCCTTTTATTTTACTGGTATCCTGTGATAATACAGAAAGATAATTAAGAATAATAAATAATAACAGTATTAAAATCTTTTTCATTCTATTCATTTTAAAAACAAAGCGCTGTAATGAAATTCATGATAATTTAAGCATTCTTATGATAGGCTTTTTAGCTTTTTCAATAATATCATTTGATAAAATTATTTCAGGCTTTTCATTTTTTAAACACATATATAATTTTTCAAGCGTATTCTTTTTCATGTGTGGACAGTCATTACAAGCACATGTTTCATCGTTTGAAACAACAATAAATTCTTTATCGGGTGATTTTTTTTTCATTTGATGAATTATACCGGTTTCAGTAGCTACAATATATGTTTTACAATTATCATTCTTAGAATAATTTAATAGTGCAGTTGTAGAACCTATATAATCGGCTATTTCAAGTATTGTTGCTTTGCATTCAGGATGTGCAATTAATTTAGCTTTCGGATGCTCGGTCTTAAGTTTTATTACTCTTTCCAATGTTAGTATATCATGTACTTCGCATGCTCCATTCCAAAGTACCATGTTTCTTCCAGTAATACTATTAACATAAGCACCTAGATTTTTATCAGGAGCAAAAATTATCTTTTCATTTTTAGGAAAACTTTCAACAATTTTTACAGCATTACTTGAAGTACATATTACATCCGACATTGTTTTTATTTCCGCTGAACAATTTATATAACTTACAACTTTATGATAGGGATACTGACTAATGAACTTTTTAAAATCTTCTGGTTTACATGAATCAGCTAGCGAGCATCCTGCAGTTAAATCGGGCACTACAACTTTCTTATTAGGATTAAGTATTTTTGCAGTTTCAGCCATAAAATGAACACCGGCAAAAACAATCAAATCAAATTTTGTATTTTGCGCCGCCTGCGATAATGCCAGACTATCACCAATAAAATCTGCTATATCCTGAATTTCGGGCACCTGGTAATAGTGAGCCAATATAACAGCGTTTTTATCTTTTTTAATTTTATTTATTTCTTCAACTAAATTCATATCGGTAAAAATATAGTTTTATTTTCTCACTGAAAACACTTTATATTTTTTCATCATATTATATATATATTCTTTTAAAAATATTTTATTATTAATATTATTACTGTCAGCTCTGTTAAAAAAAAAATACTAATAAATCGTTTTTTTACAAAATTAAAAGTAATTAACGTATTACTAACATGTTTTATTATATATTCTATTAATTATAAATAATTTAACACTATATTAACAGTTTGTTCATAACATACTTTATTCATAAAAAATTAAAAATATGATGTGAATTTTTGTCAAACATCAGTTAGTTTTTTGTCAAAGATATTTTGATATTAACTTTTATTATTACTCAAAAAGATTAAGAAAAACTTTATTTCAATTTACAAGCAAATTTTATATCTAATTTTGTAACAAAGTTACGCAGTTATTAACAAAAAACTGTTAAAAATTGACAGGTATTTGATAATAAGAGAATTTACGAATTAATTAAAAATAGTTCAAATAAGTATATTTTTCTTAACCATTCAATTTACAAGCACTATAGATTTGTTTTATTAATCCGGATAATTTTGTTTGTTTTAAACTTATTAACAAAAAGATAAAAATGAATACTAAAATAGCCATAGGCAGCGATCATGCAGGCTTTTGCACCAAAGAAAAAATTAAAGAATTCCTGACAAAAAAAGGTTATGAGGTTGAAGATTTCGGAACTCATTCCGAACAGAGTGTTGATTATCCCGATTACGCACACCCTGTGGCTGCAGCTGTTGAGAAGGACATGAACATGAAAGGAGTTCTTGTATGTGGCAGTGGTGTTGGTGTTTGTATTACAGCCAATAAACATAAATTGATAAGGGCAGCTTTATGCTGGAATACCGAGATCGCTGAATTGTCGAGAAAGCATAATGATGCTAACATAGTTTGTATTCCGGCAAGATTTATCACTGTTGAATTGGCTGAAAGTATAGTTGATGTATTTTTAAATACAGATTTTGAAGGAGGACGCCACGAAACCAGGGTCAAAAAAATATGTATATAATATAAGGTATAAAAGTATTTGCGTAAATTTGTCCTTCAAAACAAAATTATAATGCCAGATTATTACCACGATTTTCTCAGAGACAGCGAGACAAAAGCCTTTGATAAAAAGCACAGGAAAACGTTGAACTTTAATATTTCACGGTATGACACCGCTGTTATTAAAGGAAAGTTGCAATATCAAAACCTGGTGCTTGCAAGGGAAAGGGCTGCGCATATAAAACATCGTGTAATAAACGACCTTGATAAATATTTAGTTGAATTTGAAGCTAACTTTATTACCAGGGGAGGAAAAGTAATCTGGGCATTGGATCAGGATGAGGCAGTAAAAGAGGTCCTGAACATAATGGTAAAATACGATGCCCGCCATGTGGTGAAATCAAAATCAATGATCACTGAAGAGATTGAATTGAATCATCATCTTGAAGAGCATAAAATAGAATCACTTGAAACAGATCTTGGGGAATATATAGTTCAATTGGCAGGGGAAAAGCCATATCATATCATTACCCCTGTTATGCACAAATCAAAAGAAGATGTTGCGGAATTATTCCATGAGAAATTCGACATGGATAAGAACTCCACTCCTGAACAGATCACCGCTTTTGTAAGAAAACTTCTCAGAGATAAATTCACCTCGGCTGATGTTGGTATTACCGGGGCTAATTTTATAGTTGCGGATACGGGTGCTGTTGCCGTTACCGAAAACGAAGGAAACGGACTGATGAGTGTTTCTTTCCCGAAAATTCAGATAACCATAGTTGGGATAGAAAAGATCATTCCTTCAATGAAAGACTTCGACCTGTATTGGCCTTTGCTGGCAACTATGGGTACCGGTCAGAATATTACTGTTTACAATACCATATTAACCGGACCTAAACAGGAAGGCGAAACCGATGGACCGGACGAAATGTATGTTATCCTTTTGGATAATGGACGGACAGAAGTGCTTGCGCAGGAAGAACAGCGCAGGGCGTTATCGTGTATTAAATGCGGCGCCTGCCTTAATGGTTGCCCAATTTATAAGAATATTGGAGGTCATGCTTATGGAACTACATATAGCGGACCTATAGGCTCGGTACTTACGCCATATATGAGGGGATTGAAAGATTTTAAGCATCTAAGTTTTGCTTCGTCGCTTTGCGGCAAGTGTACCGAAGTGTGCCCGGTAAGGATTAACCTGCATGAATTATTGCTTTTCAACAGAAGGGATTCGGTGAAAGCGGGTTTGTCGAACAGGATGGACAAAACGGTAATGTACGTTTGGAAACGCGCCATGATGAGCCGCTGGTTACTGGAAAAAGCAAGCCCTAAAATGAAGAATTTCATGCTGAAAAAATTCTTTTCAAAAACATGGGGGCCAAGAAGGGATATACCCACCATACATTCCAAAACATTTAACAGCCTTTGGAAAGAACAAAGGGGAAAAGCCAAATAACCCAATTAACTTTTTAGACAACCTTATGCAGATTCTTTTTATACAGGCTGGCGGCACTATAGATAAGGATTATCCCCGCACAGTTAAGGGCTATAATTTTGAAATAACCGAACCCTCTGTAAACAGGATAATAGAAAGAATCAATCCTGCCTTTAAGTTTGAAGTAAAATCATTGATCAGGAAAGATAGTTTAGATATAACTGATGATGACAGGGAAAAGCTTGTTGCATTTTGCAACAAAACAAAATTCGATAAGATCATCATTACGCATGGCACGGATACTATGATAAAAACTGCAATACGCTTGTCTGTCATTAAAGACAAAACTATTATCCTGACAGGCGCTTTAAAACCGGAAAGAATAAAAGATTCAGATGCCGATTTTAATCTGGGTGTTGCAATAGGTGCTATTGGCTCAATTCCGGCCGGTGTGTATATTGCCATGAATGGAATAGTTTACCCTTATAATAAAGTAAAAAGAAACCTGGCAACAGGTCAGTTTATTAATAAATAATTCACAGCCCGCATATAAAATACAATATGAAATATCCAAGGAAAGAAAGAGAAAAACAGGACAAACCCCAGTTCAAAAAACGATATGAGAAAAAGCCGGGCCAACAAAGAAAATTCCGTAAGAAAGATTCATCATCGGAGGATAATGGGTTAATTCGGCTTAACAAATATATTGCAAATTCGGGTATTTGTTCACGCCGCGAAGCCGATGAACTTATTGCCAGCGGGGCTGTTTCTGTTAATGGTAAAATAGTGACCCAATTAGGCACCAAAATATCTCCCGATGATCATATACAGTTTGGTGGCGAAACATTAAGAAAAGAGAAACCCGTTTACCTTTTACTGAATAAGCCTAAAGATTATATAACCACAACCGATGATCCCGAAGGCCGCAAGACGGTTATGGCTTTAATTAGAAATGCCTGCAAGGAAAGAGTTTATCCGATTGGTCGCCTCGACAGGGCTACAACTGGTTTGCTTTTATTCACCAACGATGGGGAGATGGCTAAAAAGCTCATGCACCCTCGCTATGGTGTAAAAAAGATATATCACGTTGAGCTTGATAAAAATCTTGTCAAGGTGGATATGGATAAAATAAAAGAAGGTGTGGAACTTGAAGATGGAATTGCCACTGTGGATGAAATTGCTTTCGATGGAAATGATAAGAAAAGCATAGGACTGGAAATACATACCGGTAAAAACCGCATTGTCAGAAGGATATTTGAAACACTAGGGTATAATGTAGTTAAGCTGGACAGGGTTATTTATGCAGGACTTACTAAAAAGGACCTCCCGCGCGGTAGATGGCGTTTCCTTACCCAAATGGAAATTAGTATGTTGAAAATGATAAGCTAAGAATAACATTTCCCCGATTTCAGCGTTATGGATAATGGCAATGATATAAAACCAAAAAAACGAAGATTGAAAGTTTGGAAGTATATCAAAAGGATACTGTTATCAATACTCATATTTTTTCTGTTATTGATAAGTTCTGCTATTATCATAATATACTTCAACCAGGATTCCATCAAGAAATATATTGTTGCCCAGATCAACAAACAACTGGCTACTGAGATTAAAGTAAAAGAAGTTGAATTGTCTCTTTTCCAGAAGTTTCCCTATGTATCTTTAACGTTTACAGATGTAACCGCAAAGGATGCTATTAAAGCAACCAACAAAGGCGAACTGTTAAAAGCTGAAAACGTTTATCTGCAATTCAATATTTGGGACCTCTATAATAAAAACTACAGGATCAGGAAGATAGAAGTAAGAAATGGGTTTGTTAACCTGATGGTTTATAGTGACGGAAACGATAATTATCATTTCTGGAAAACTGATACTGTTCCAAATAAATCCTTTTCTTTTGACCTTCAGAAACTGGCTTTTGATAATGTAGTTATCAGGTATAAGAATTTTTATTCCAATCAGGATTACTCGGGTATTGCCAAAAATATGGTACTAAAAGGCAAATTTAGCAGCGACCATTACACCATGTATGTCAATGGCGATCTTTTTGTAAACTACATCAATGTAACAGGAGTTACCTATTTCCCTTCCAGAAACTCAACAATTGACGTTGTTCTTAATGTAGATCAGAATACGGATACTTATACCTTTAGTGAAGGTGGTGTTAACTTTGGCAACCTGAAATTTGATGTAAAGGGGAGTGTTGTTTACAACGACAAAAAGCATTTTTTAGATTTAAAAGTAAAAGGAGCTGACCTTAAACTGCAGTCGTTTCTTGATGAAGTGCCTGCTGTCTACAAAAAGTATTTCAGCAATTATACAGGCAAGGGCGAGTTTTATTTTACTGCAGATATTAAAGGCTCATTAATGGGTAACGATTTTCCTGTTGTAAACATAAACTTTGGCATCAATAAGGGTCAAATCATTAAAAAATCATCCGATATTGCTCTTGAAGATGTTAGTTTTACCGGAATGTTTACAAATGGAACTGCTAAATCCGCCAGCTCATCAGTGCTTAATATCAGCAATTTCCACTCCAGATTACGCTCAGGTGTTTTTGAGGGTAATTTTACATTAAACAATTTCACCCAGCCAGAACTTACTCTTGTTCTTAATTCGAGGATGGACCTGAAAGACCTTCAGGAATTCCTTAAATTCGATACCATTTCATCTGTTTCGGGTAATATGGAAATGAAAGTTTCTTTCCATGGAAAGGTGAATTCTTCGGGCAGTTTTACTGCAAATGATTTTATCAGCAGTACCACTTCCGGAACATTACGGATCGGAAGAGCCGACATTAGCTTTATTAACGATCATAAAAAGTATACCAACATTAACGGGGAATTCCAGTTCAGCAATAACGACCTCATTGTGAATAAGCTTTCGGGTATAGTGCTTAACAGCGATTTTCTTATTAAAGGTTACTTCCGTAATCTTTTACCCTACCTTTTTCTTAAAGGCCAGAAATTATTTATCGATGCCGATCTGACCTCGGTTAACACTGATCTTGCAGAATTACTTGAAACCAATACTACCGAGGGCGACACTACATACAAACTAAGCTTTTCGGATAAGATAGACCTGAAAATGAATATGAATATCAGCAAGTTTGAATTTCATAAATTCATTGCCACTAATATTAAGGGTTTGGTCAGGCTGAAGAATATGCAATTGCTGGCAAGCCCGATATCGTTTTATTCAATGGATGGAAGCGTAAGCGGACTTATAATGGTAGATGCTTCGCAAAAAGGAAAACTTTTGCTGAGTTGTGACGGGAAAATTAATAAGGTCAATGTGAACAAGCTGTTCTATGAGTTCGACAATTTCGGGCAGAACAGTATGAAAGATGAAAACCTAAAAGGCAGCATTACTTCCGATGTGCAATTTGCCGGTGTATGGAGCAGCAATCTTAAACCCAATATTCCCAAAATGTATGCAAGCGCCGATATTAAAATCGAAGACGGAGAGTTGCTTAATTATGCTCCTATGAAAGGTCTTTCCCGCTTTTTAAAGGTGAGCGACCTGGATGATGTGAAATTTGCCACTCTTCATAATCATATAGAAGTGAAGGACAGGGTGGTGCATATCCCCGCCATGGAGATCAAATCGAGCGCACTTAATATTATTGCATCAGGCGAACACACATTTGACAATGTAATAGATTATCATATTCGCTTACTGCTTTCTCAGATATTGAGCCAGAAGGCAAAAAAAGCCAAGAAAGAAAATGAAGAATTTGGAGTTGTGGAAGATGACGGACTGGGCCGCACCAATTTGTATGTCAATGTAACAGGTACGGTGGATAATCCTGTTTATACTTATGACGCGAAAGGAGTGAAAGCCAAGCTCGCTGTTGATTTTCTGAAGGAAAAGAAGAACCTTAAGAACATTCTGAATGATGAATTCGGATGGTTTAAAAAAGACACCTCCGTTATCAACAGCAAGGAAAGGGATAAAAAGAACGAATTGAAACTCCCGAAAAAGAACGACAAGAAAGACAGGGAAAAAGAGAAACTAAGAAAACAGGAAGAGGGCAAATACATCATCGAATGGGAAGATGATACCGCCGGAAAAGGAAATTAATTTTATTACGCTCTGAGCGAAACCGATATATTATCAAACTATCATACCCGCGCCAACCGTTTCATTGGTAGTTTCGTCAATCAGGATAATGCTTCCGGTGGTTCTGTTTATCTTATACTTATCATAAAAGAAAGGAACTGTGGTGCGCAATGATACCCTTGCAATATCATTCAGTCCGATATTCTTATCATCCTCTATCCTGTGAAGGGTATTGATATCCACCTTATACAGTATGTTTTTAACAATGCAACGTGCATCGCGGGTAGTATGCCTGATGGCATATTTCCCATTCACAACAATTTTCTTCTCATTCATCCAGCACATCATCACATCAAAATCCTGCCCGGTTGTCGGGACATTATTTTCCCTTACTATCATATCACCGCGGCTGATATCAATCTCATCTTCCAGCCGTATTGTTACCGACATGGGAGTAAAAGCTTCCTGAACAGGGCCGTTAAAAGTATCTATTGATTTTATCCTGCTGGTAAATCCCGAAGGAAGCACCATTACCTTATCGCCGGGTTTAAAGATACCTCCCGCAATACGTCCTGCATATCCACGGTAATCATGATATTCCAATGTTTGCGGACGGATAACATACTGCACGGGAAAACGACAATCTACATGATTCTGGTCGCTGCCGATATGAATGGTTTCAAGTAGATATAGCAAAGTAGAACCCCCAAACCAGTCCATATTCTTTGATTTGTCAACAACATTATCTCCAAGTAATGCGCTTACAGGGACAAAATGTATGTCAAGAACCTCAAGCTTGGAAGCGAAATTCTGGAAATCTTTCTTGATCTTTTCATACACTTCCTGACTGTAATTCACCAGGTCCATTTTGTTCACGCAGATAACAATATGAGGAATCTTCAGCAAAGAGGCAATGAAAGCATGACGTTTGGTCTGTTCTATCACGCCTTTGCGTGCATCAACAAGTATAATGGCAAGGTTAGCGGTAGATGCACCTGTAACCATATTCCTTGTGTATTGAATATGACCGGGAGTATCTGCTATGATGAATTTCCTTCTTGGAGTAGCAAAATAACGGTAAGCAACATCTATTGTGATGCCCTGTTCCCGTTCGGCTCGCAGTCCGTCGGTGAGTAAAGCAAGGTTCACATAATCTTCCCCGCGTTTTTCGCTGGCAGTTTTAATGGCCTCATACTGGTCTTCAAAAATAGATTTGCTGTCGTACAGCATCCTGCCTATCAGTGTGCTTTTCCCGTCATCTACGCTTCCTGCTGTAGTAAAGCGCAGGAGCTCCATATCCAAATATCCGTCTGTCTCTGGTGAATTCATTTAATGCAAATAAATTTATTCTTTTATAAAATGTCAGGAATTTGATTCAGTTTACCACCCTTACCTTTGAATGATCAGCTTTTGATCGGCGGTCCCTTCTTTCGATTTCATCTCCATCATATATGTACCGCTGCTCAGATCTTCGATATTTATTTTCTGAACATCTTGTTTAAGGGTCACTGTTCTGATTAATTTGCCCGTCTCGTCATAAGTATTAAGTACGGCATCAGTATTACCTCCTGCATTGATGACAATGTTGTTAGAAGCAGGATTAGGATAAACACTGAAAGAAATATTCTTCGCATTATGTTCGGGAACTGAAGTTATAACCGAATTAACAAGGCTCAGATTATCTACATAAAGAACTGAATTACCTCGTGGGCCGCCATGTCCGTTTTTTGGCTCATTGCTGGCATTAATTGTAATTCTGGCGCTGTCGGCGCTGGAGTATGCAGAGTCGGGCGTAATGGCCTTAAAATATGTCCAATTGGTTATGGTGTCAAAAGTTTGAAATGATGCTGTGGCGACTTCAACACCGCTTTTGTATATATGAAGAAAAATACCCATTGTATCTTCATTCTCCGGAAGAAATTTAAAATAACCGCTTAAAGCGACAGGATGCCCGGTAACGGGAAACAAAGGCCTGTCGCCAGTTTTACCGGTTGTCAGTATTCCCCAGCCAAGCATATATCCCGGAGCTATTCCGGTATTCCACAAAGCAGTATCATTTGAAATCTTTGCAGAATACATGCCCATTAAAGCAGGAAAATGATCCGTTGATTGTGTTACGGGGTCATAGGTACCTGCTGAATCTGCCATATAATATAAGCTATACCAGCCTGTAGGCTCAATGCAGTTGCCAACCGTTCTCCAGTTTTCAAAACCGCTGTTTGGAATTTGAGCTGTTGCATTAATTGCCGCAACGATAACCATAGTCAAAATAAGTATTAGCTTTTTCATATGATTTTATCAGTGTTTATAGTGCTGATGCCGCACTTTTTATTGTTTTGAATTTTTAAATCGGGTATTCCTTTTTTATTTCAGTTTTATATTAGCATTCTTCCGATAACAATTTATTGTTTAAAAATAACCTTCTTTTTTTCTGTCTTCCATAGCAGCATCCGAACGCTTGTCATCGGCCCTTCCGCCTCTTTCCGTAACCCTCGATGCAGCCACTTCCTGTATGATGTCTTCCAGTGTTGTAGCATCTGATAAGGTAGCACCTGTGCACGACATATCGCCTATGGTGCGGAAACGTATATGCATCATTTTATATTTTTCACCTTTCTTAAGAGGAAGAAAATCACATTTTGCCATGATCACTCCATTCCTGGTAAAGCATTCCCTGTCGTGCGAAAAATACAACGAAGGCATTTCTATCTTTTCAGAAAGGATATATTGCCATATATCCATCTCCGTCCAGTTGCTGAGAGGAAATATGCGGAAATGTTCTCCTATTCTCTTCTTTCCGTTGAACAGGTTCCATAATTCAGGACGCTGATTCTTGGGATCCCACCGACCGAATTCATCGCGGTGAGAAAAGAAGCGTTCCTTTGCCCTGGCTTTTTCTTCATCCCTTCTTCCGCCGCCTATAGCAGCATCGAATTTATATTCTTCTATGGTATCAAGCAAAGTGATTGTCTGCAACACATTGCGGCTTGCATTAACGCCCGTCTCTTCAACGGCTCTTCCCTTGTCAATAGATTCCTGCACATAGCCAACTATAAGTTTGGCTCCAATATTCTTTACCAGCTCATCCCTGTACTCAAGTGTTTCCCTGAAATTATGGCCTGTATCAATATGAAGCAATGGAAAGGGAATCTTTGCCGGAAAGAAAGCCTTGCGTGCCAGGTGCACCATTACAATGGAATCCTTCCCTCCCGAAAAAAGCAAAGCCGGGTTTTCAAATTGGGTAGCCACATCGCGCATCACAAATATCGATTCCGCTTCCAGTTCCTGTAAATGGGTGAGATTATACGTTAACATAGGTTACCTAAGCGCTATTTTGGGTAATATAAAATCTAATATCTTATTCGCTGACTCCTCAACTGACAGCACATCTGTCCTGATCTCAAGATCAGGGTTCGCGGGTATTTCGAAAGGAGAACCGACTCCTGTAAAATCCTGCACGTTCCCGGTATTTGCTTTTTTGTACAAACCCTTTGTGTCGCGCTTAATGCAAACTTCAAGGGATGCATTTAAAAACACTTCAATAAAATCCTCTTTCCCTACAATGTTCTTTGCCATGTCGCGGATGGCT
Source organism: Bacteroidales bacterium (assembly GCA_050013795.1). Classification (GTDB taxonomy): domain Bacteria; phylum Bacteroidota; class Bacteroidia; order Bacteroidales; family CG2-30-32-10; genus CAWHOW01. The sequence continues at coordinate 10,659 of JBEKEO010000009.1, read as the reverse complement.
TTGGTGGGACTGATAAAGCAATCGAGTATGATCATCCCGCTGTGGATGAAAAGCCTGTTCAGCTCAGCTATCCTGCGGATATTCTCTTCCCTGTCCTTTAGCGAAAAGCCAAGGTCTTTATTTATGGATGTCCTCACATTATCGGCATCCAGCAACTGGCAGATGTATCCTTTTTTAAAAAGCTTTTTCTCCAACTCAATAGCAACGGTTGTTTTGCCCGAACCCGAAAGCCCGTACATCCATACCGCCACAGCTTTCTGCCTCAGAAACGCTTCTTTAGCCTCGCGCGAAGTAAGGTGTTCAAAGACAGGGAATATGTTTTTCTCATCATGCATAAGGGTGCAAAGGTACAAAAAACAAAATAAACGTTTAAGGGCAAAATTGGGAGTGATGGAAAATAAAGTAAATTTGTGAGTAAATATAAATATAATGCCTCAACCATTTATACCTGAACATATTTACAAGCGCTCTGAAATCCACGATCAATATGGTGGTAATAGGCAAAGTGGAATATGTCCTTCTGCAAATTATCCTTATATTTTTATTTTTTCAGGTAGTCAGGGCTTGTTGCATGGTTATAAAGACAGGTGGGAAAATCCAAATGTATTTTCTTATTCAGGTGAAGGTCAAACAGGCGATATGAAATTCATTAAAGGTAACCTTGCTTTACGCGATCATCTCCAAAATGGTAAACGGGTTTTTTTATTCGAATACGTCCAATCAGGGTATGTTAAGTACGTTTCAGAACTTGAATTTTTTGATGTCGGTTATTTCGAAACCCATGATACCGAAAAGCAACTTCGGATAGGTATCAAATTTTTCTTTAAAAAGAAAGGGGTTCATTTACCAATAGAAGCAAGCCAACTTGACTGCCCTGTAATAGCTGCAGAAGAAACAGTTCCATATGAATTCAAGCCTCCAAATACCACTGAACGCCAAGGATTAGTTACCACAAGAGTTGGCCATGGTGCATATCGTAAAAGTATAATCCATCGCTGGCAATATAAATGTGCTGTAACCGGTTTCGATAAACTAAATGTGCTAATTGCTTCTCACATTGTACCTTGGAAGGACGCAAGCGATGAGGTTAGACTAGATGTTAACAATGGTATATTGTTATCACCCACATACGATGCTTTATTTGATAGACACTATATAAGTTTTGATAATTCCGGGAAAATTATTCTTTCTGATACAATAGAATATCAAGCATACCAAAAAATAGGAGTAACGGGAAAAGAGAAAATTAATGATTTAAGTTCTTATAACATTTCATATTTGGAAAAGCATCGTGAATTGATAGTTAGACCCTAATACATATTATCTTTTTCGATTCCTATTCTTAAAAATAAGCCCCACCATTTCCTTGTTTATCCCGCTTCTTTAATTATTTCTGGTTAACAGGCAAGCAACTTGCACCAATTCTTGTAAGAGCTGCATGAACTCTTATAAGACATCTCCCTTGTCTCACGAGACATCTCTCTTGTTTCACGAGACATCTCTCTTGTTTCATGAGACATCTCTCTTGTTTCATGAAACATCTCTCTTGTTTCATGAGACATCTCCCTTGTTTCACGAGACATCTCTCTTGTCTCACGTGACATCTCTCTTGTTTCACGAGACATCTCCCTTGTTTCACGAGACATCTCCCTTGTTTCACGAGACATCTCCCTTGTTTCACGAGACATCTCCCTTGTTTCACGAGACATCTCCCTTGTTTCACGAGACATCTCCCTTGTTTCATGAGACATCTCTCTTGTCTCACGTGATATCTCTCTTATCTTACATAAAATACCCGAAAAACAAAGAGCGCGCGGAGCTATTTGCCCAGAAGCACTCTAAATTTACCTGTATAACAGGCAAAACTTACCAGATTTCCGCGAATTTTCTACGGAATACCTGTATAAATCCAGAAATCCCATATATAAGGCTTGGGAATAGTGATGTTGAATACCAGATGTTTTTTCTTGCTTGCAGCCATTAAGGTGGTTTTTTTAATTAAAAGGGGAGTAATTACAGGGGTTTTGCTGCCATATCCTATGGGTAATAAGCTCAAAGGGTTTGAAATTCAGCTCTGTATTAACAAGCCTAATGGTATTCAATCTAACAATATGTACAACATATATCTCCTTCCAATGGTGTATTGAAAATCAGTATTCTATAGTACGCTAAATTTTATATTGATTCTGAAGCTAAATAAAACTTTCTTATATTTGCAACCCTATGACTTAAAACCGGTGAAAAAATTATTGGTTTTTTGTAAAGGCATCGTTCTGATAAATAAACGTCTGACCAGTCTCCGGAAAAAGCGGAGATCTTAGAAAAATTATAATGCAATTATATATCTTCAAAAAGTATTAAATTAAATACGACAATATGGAAAACAATGAACAGAAAGCGCTTGGCATGATAGAAACCAGGAGCTTTGCAGCTATGGTGGAAGCATCGGATGCCATGGTAAAAGCAGCAAAAGTTGAATTGGTAGGCTACGAAAAGATTGGTGGCGGCTATGTTACGGCCATCGTACGCGGTGATGTGGCAGCTGTAAGGGCAGCAGTCGATGCCGGTATACGCGCAGCCGAAAAAGTTGGCGAATTGGTTTCATCACATGTAATTCCAAGGCCTCATGATAATGTGGATACCGCATTACCATTGGGCTGCACTATAACCAAGAAAGGAAAATAATTTATGATAGACTTAAGAACGTACATATTTTTAGATTCCCTGCAATTGCAGATGGCATCTTATTTATCCACTGTTTCCAGGGGATATCTTCCGGTTGGCGGACAGGCTTGTTGCATCATTGAAATTGCACCGGGTATTGAGATAAATGCATTAACGGATATTGCACTCAAAGCAACACATGTAACCCCCGGTATGCAGATAGTTGAAAGAGCTTATGGTATGCTGGAAGTTCATTCCGACAGCCAGGGCGATACACGTATGGCCGGAGAAGCTGTTCTGAGAGCTATTGATCAGAAAGAAGAACACAGGATTAAACCAAGAATACTAACAAGTCAGCTCATCAAGAATGTGGAAGACCATCATGCACAGCTTATTAACCGTACCCGTATGGGGATGATGCTGCTCAGGGGCGATACACTTTTTATCCTTGAAGTTGAACCTGCAGGTTATGCTTATTATGCAGCCAACGAAGCCGAGAAATCAGCGCATATCAATATTATTGATGTGATGGGATTCGGCAAATTCGGGCGTGTATATATTGGCGGCGAAGAAGCAGAAGTACTGGAATGCAAGAAGAACGTTGAAAAGCGCCTTGCTGAAATAACAGGAAGAGAAGAATATAAATAAGATAGTTTTAATGGTTTGAGGTTGGGTGTTTGAAGTTATAGTATGGCAACAGTTAATAAATTCGAAGATTTAGAAGTGTGGCAAATTGCAAGGGATCTGTGCAAAATGATTTTCATATTAACAAACCATCCAAAATTTAAACAAGATACATTTCTTAAAAATCAGATCAGGGCTTCATCGGGGTCAGCAATGGATAATATTGCAGAGGGATTTGGAAGAGCCGGAAAGAATGAATTTATTCAGTTTCTTGGTATTTCAAATGGCTCTGCATGTGAAGTTAAATCACAATTATACAGGGCGCTTGATCAAGACTATATATTAAAAACAGAGTTCAATGAAGCTTATAGCAAGACCGATTTGCTCAACAATAAACTGGGAGGTTTTATAAACTATCTTAACAAATGCAATATAAAAGGAGAAAAATTTAAAGACAGGGTTAAATCATAGCTCATAAAACTTTAATTTTGGATCTAACATCAAACATATAACTTGAAACATCAAACATAATACATTAAATTATAACAAAAAGGAGATACATTTATGTCAGAAATCAATACAGAAGCATTGGGAATGATCGAAACCCGCGGTTTCACAGCAATGGTGGAAGCATCAGATGCTATGGTAAAAGCAGCAAAAGTTGAATTAATAGGCTACGAAAAAATAGGCGGCGGTTATGTAACAGCCATCGTTCGTGGTGATGTGGCAGCAGTAAGGGCAGCAGTTGACGCCGGTTTACAGGCAGCTGAAAAAGTTGGTGAAATAGTTTCATCACATGTTATCCCGCGTCCTCATGCAAATGTTGACAGCGCTCTTCCTCTGGGCAGGGGAAAAATTGCAGCAAAGAAATAATTGTTTTCATTTTAATTCAGTAAAATGATACTGGCAAAGGTTGTTGGGACAGTTGTCTCCACGCATAAGGATTTGAAGATGGAAGGCGTTAAACTACTCCTTCTTGAAAAGATCGATCCTGTGAGCATGAAAGGGAAAAACGATTTTGTTGTGGCAATGGACAGTGTTGGTGCAGGTCCCGGCGAAATAGTGTTTTATGTGTCGGGCAGCTCTGCGCGTTTTACCACTGTTACAGAAGGAAAACCTACAGATTCGTCTGTAATTGCTATCGTTGATTATATTGAAAAAGATGGCGAATATACTTTCCGCAAAAATTAATCCGGCAATCTCATGCTTTTAGGAAAAGTGGTAGGGACGGTTGTTAGCAGCTCAACAAATATTGGGATTGAAGGAGCGCGTTTTCTCCTTATTGATAAATGCAATCAAAGCGGTGAGAAAAAAGGAGATTATATTGTCGCTCTTGACCTTGTAAGTGCAGGAAATGATGAGCTGGTAATGATTGCGGAAAGCACTTCTGCCCGCGAAACAGCTGTAACTGCCAGCAAACCCATTGATGCTATCATCATAGGTATCATTGATGAGATTGATGAAAATGAAAAGATAACATATAAGAAATAAGGGGTAATGGGTTTGACGGTATTAGGTGTTCTGGAATACAGCAGTATTGCCATCGGAATAAAGGCGCTGGATGAAATGGCGAAGGTAGCTCCTGTTCATATCATCGAAGCAAGAACCATTTGCCCCGGCAAGTATTTAATAGTTTTCAGCGGCGATGTGGCTTCCGTTGAATATGCATTTCATAAAGGCATTGAAACAGGAAAAGAATTAGTGGTCGACAGCCTCTTTCTTCCGCAAATACATCCTGATGTGATACATGCTATCGGCAATATTAATAAAACAGATGAATGGAATGCTATCGGTATCATTGAAACATTATCTGTGGTTTCCAGCATTGAGGCCGGAGACTTAGCCGCTAAAGCAGGTGGTGTATCTATTATAGAAATACGCCTTGCTATTGGCTTTGGCGGAAAGTCATACGTTAAGATGATCGGCAGCCTTGATGCCATTGAAGCTGCAATGAAGGCAGGAATAGTGAAAGCACAGGAAAAAAAACTGTTATGCGCACATACCATCATACCGCAGCCGCATACTGAAATAAAACCATTTTTCATGTAAAAGGAGGATTGGAAATTGGATAATCTCGAACAAAACATACGTCAGCTGGTTCAGGAAGTTGTCAAAGGTATGAACCTGAATCCCGCTGCTAATGATGCAGGCGATAAAAGCACAGGTGTTTTTTCAAACCTTGATCATGCCGTAATGGCCGCCGACCTGGCTTTTAAAGAATTTAATAAATTAACCTTAGAGACCCGCAAAGTTATTATTGATAACATGCGCAAAGTGTCATTAGCTAACAAAGAAGTGATTTCTAAGATGGCTTATGAAGAAACAGGCATGGGGCGATGGGAAGATAAGGTTGTTAAGAATGAATTCGGAACATTAAAAACTCCCGGTACTGAAGATATTTCACCAGAGGCGTTTTCGGATGATTTTGGTATGACATTGGTGGAGAGAGCTCCTTTCGGAGTGATTGGCTCCATTACTCCCAGCACAAATCCTACGATTACAATCATCAGCAATGCTATTGGAATGATAGCTGCAGGGAATGCTGTAGTGTTCAATCCTCATCCATCAGCAAAAAAGGTGTCAAGCTTTTTAGTTGGCCTTCTTAATAAAGCCATCATAGAAGCAGGAGGTCCAGCTAATCTTCTTACGTGCATAGATAATCCTACTATAGAAACTGCAAAAGAACTTATGTCGCACAAGAAAATTGCTATTCTTGTTGTAACAGGAGGCCCAGCAGTAGTAAAGACCGCCATGAATAGTGGTAAAAAAGTTATAGCCGCAGGACCGGGTAATCCGCCCTGCGTGGTGGATGAAACTGCAGATATTGCTAAAGCAGGAAAAGATATAGTGGATGGTGCCAGCTTTGACAATAATGTAATTTGTATCTGCGAAAAAGAGATTATTTGCGTTGCTTCTGTTGCCGACAGGCTGAAAGAAGAAATGAAGAAGAATGGCGCTTATGAATTGAATGATGACCAGATAAAGAAAATAACCGAACTTGTAATTTGCGATCCTGGTGGTCCCGGAAAAGAAGGTGCTGCAGAAAAAAAATATGTTGGGAAGAATGCGAGCTATATTGCTAAAGCTATTGGACTAAATCTTCCTGATACTACTAGATTATTGCTTTGCGAAGTTGGTCGTGAGCATCCGCTGGTATGGACAGAACAATTGATGCCCGTTATGCCACTGGTGCGCGTAAAAGATGTTGATGCCGCAATTGACCTAGCTGTTGAATGCGAGCATGGGTTCAGGCACACAGCCATTATGCATTCTCTGAATATTGCTAAACTCAGCAAAATGGCCAAGGTGATGAATTGCTCTATTTTTATAAAGAACGGCCCCAGCTATGCAGGCTTGGGTAATGGTGGTGCAGGCTTTGCTTCATTCACTATTGCAAGTCCTACAGGTGATGGCGTTACTAGAGCAAGAACTTTTACCAGAGAAAGGCGTTGTACGGTTGTTGATTATTTTAGGATTATATAAGTGAAAGAGTAATATGAAATTTGGACGAGTTATAGGACGAGTTATAAGTACACAAAAAGTAGAATCGCTTGAAGGCGTTAAACTGCTTTTGGTTCAGCCATTGGATGAGAATTTGCAAAATGTGGGCGATGCCATAGTTGCTGCAGATACCATTCAATCCAATGTCGGACAACTTATCTATTACGAAACAAGCAAGGAAGCCAGCAGGGTTATTGAGACAAGAATGAATCCTTGTGATGCGGCAATCATGGGTATTATTGATGATATGTTTGTTGAGGAGAAAAAATGATATTGGGAAAAGTTATCGGTAATGTGGTTTCCACAATAAAGGCAAAAGGCTACGAATCTAAAAAGATCCTGATCGTACAGCCTATTGATCCTACCGGAAATCCAAAAGGAAAATCTTTTCTTGCGGTTGACGCTGTACAGGCTGGTGTTGGTGATACTGTGATCATTATTGAAGAAGGCAATTCGGCAAGAGCGGTTATCAAAGAACCGGAATCATTTACAATTAAAACGGTAGTTGCCGGAATAGTTGATAAAGTAAATTTACAGGGATAAAGATATTTATGGAAAGCAATCCTGATACAATAAACAGTACCGACCAGGTAAAACGGGTGGCTATAGGCGCCGATCATGGTTCCTATAATTCAAAGGAAATGCTTAAGGCTTATCTACATGCACTGGGTTATAAAGTGGTTGATGTTGGTACAAACAACAGCACTACAAAAGTTGATTATCCTGATTTCGCGGTTGCTGTTGCAAAAAAAGTGGTGAGCGGTGAATGTGACAGGGGTATTATGCTCGATGCTGCCGGTATTGGTTCGTCAATGGTTTGTAATAAGGTGCATGGCATAAGAGCAGCTTTATGCTGGAGCACTAAAACAACATTAAATAGCCGGGAGCATAATAATGCAAATGTTATGACCATGGGCACATCACAGCATACAGCTGATGAAATGTGTTCAATGGCTAAGATATGGCTTGAAACAAGATTTGAAGGTGGGCGTCACTGGCCACGTATAAATAAAATGATGTCAATAGAAAGAAAAGGAAGTTGATATGGACCAAAATGAATTGATTGATAAAATTACGAAAGAAGTAATGGCCCGCCTTAACGAGCAGGCTAAAACACAGGGCAAACAGGATCATGCCGGACAGTCAAAAGCACAGATGACTTCTGCTGAATTGGCAAAGTATATTGATCACACATTATTAAAACCGGAAGCAGTGCAATCGCAGTTCGAAAAATTGTGCGAAGAAGCAGTTGCTTACCAGTTTAAATCGGTGTGTGTAAACTCAAGCTGGGTGCCATTTGTGGTAAAGAAACTAAGAGGCAGCGGTATATTAATTTGTTCGGTTATCGGATTTCCTTTGGGCGAAATGGATACCCGCAGCAAAGCTTTCGAAGCACGAAGTGCCCTTAACAGCGGAGCTGATGAGTTGGATATGGTTATTAATGTGGGCGCTTTAAAATCTCGCAACCTTAAGTTGGTTGAAGAAGATATAAGAGCAATAAAAAGGGTTTGCCGGGCGAAAACCATTTTGAAAGTTATTATTGAAACCGTTCTTTTAACAGAAGAAGAAAAAATATTAGCCTGCGAAATCTCAAAAAAAGCAGGAGCTGATTTTGTAAAGACCAGTACCGGTTTTCTTGGTGGTGGAGCAACCGTTGAAGATATTCTACTTATGAGAAGAATAGTTGGTCCTAAAATGGGTGTTAAAGCCAGTGGTGCTATCCGCGATTTTAATCAGGCTGTGGCTTTAATAAATGCAGGTGCAAACCGATTGGGCTGTGGTTCAAGTGTAGCTGTTATCATTGGCGCAGGGGTAAAAGGAAATTATTAATAATTTCAAGCTTAAACCGGTTACCTCAAATTATTTGCAGGTAAGAATAATAAAAATAGCATATAAAATAATATTTATGCTTTAGAAGCGTTGTTATAAAATATGGCAGGTAAAAGAATAAATATTTATAACCTTAAACAACGCTGGAAATGGCTGCTTATGGCTTTTGCTTTTGCCATAGTGGTTACCTCGCTTTGGTACACCAATATCCTTGTAAAGAAAATTGCCAGGGATGAACGCCGGAACATTCAAACTTGGGCCAATGCTGTTGAAAAAAGAGCGAGTCTTGTACGCTATACAGAGGAATTCTTCGAAAAAATCAAGACTGAAGAACAAAAACGTGTTGAGCTCTGGGCCGATGCCACCAGGCGTCTTATTGTAGCCGACAATACTGAAGATCTTACTTTTTATTCAGAAATAATTTCGGGCAATACCAATATCCCTGTTGTCCTTACCGATGAAGACTTCAAAATAACCGCCGCTAAAAACGTTGACTTTAGCACGGACAGCGTCAAAATTTTATCGGGCAGGCTGAAGGATGAGTTTTCTGTTTACAAGCCCATAATAGTTGTCTACGGTAATAAGAAAGGCTATTTGTTTTATAAGGAATCGAAACTTTTCACCGGTTTGCGTAATGTGCTAAATGACCTTATAAATTCATTCATTTCGGAAGTCGTGATAAATTCCGCTTCCGTTCCCGTTATCATAACCGATAGCAGCAAATTGAAAGTAATAGCATATGGCAATATCGATTCTGTGAATGTGGGTAACCGCGAGTACATGAATTCCATGATAGCGGCCATGCAGACGCAGAACAAACCAATAAACATAGATCTTTCCGGTCATGGAAAAAGCTTTGTTTTTTATAAAAACTCTTACTTGTTAACACAGTTAAAATATTATCCTGTTGCTCAGTTTTTTATAATAGGTCTTTTCCTGCTTGTAGCATATTTCCTTTTTAGCACATCGCGCAAGTCGGAACAAAACCAGGTATGGGTAGGCATGGCTAAAGAAACTGCACATCAGTTGGGCACGCCTTTATCATCTCTAATGGCCTGGGTTGAAATATTAAAAATGAAAAATCTCGATGCAGATACTATTAGTGAGATTGAAAAAGATGTCCGCCGTTTTGAAATTATTACACAACGCTTTTCCAATATAGGTTCGCTTCCTAAACTCGAAACAGGCAATATCATAACAGCTGTTTATGATGCTGTTGCTTATATGCAGGCACGGACATCAAAAAAAGTTCTGTTTTCGATTAATTTGCCGAAGGAAACCGAATACCTGATCCCTCTTAATGAGCCTCTTTTCGAATGGGTAATGGAAAACCTTTGCAAAAATGCAATTGATGCAATGGATGGCGAAGGCAAAATTGATATTGTAATGGCGAACGAAAACAACCATTTCATTATAGATGTAATCGATACGGGAAAAGGAATTCATAAATCTAAATTCAAAACTGTTTTCAAACCTGGATATACCAGCAAAGAAAGGGGATGGGGGCTTGGGCTTACCCTTTGCAAAAGGATTATTGAGATATATCATAACGGAAAAATATTTGTCCGTGCTTCAACAATAGGAAAATGCACCACATTCAGAATTATTCTAAATAAATAATCCTTCCCTAAAACACATGTCCTTCTTTTTTGTCAAATGATATTGATAGTAGATAAAAAAGCTATTTTTTGTTGGTAAATAGATATTTTATATCTTTGAAAAAAATTTTATGAAGAACAAATTAAAGTTATATTTATACTTATCTTTTATATTAATAACTTTCATAGCATTTATGAGTTGTAAGACCCATAAATACTCTGCCGAAAGCAATGAAGAAGTTAATATTAATTCCGTTACAGCGCAGGATTACTTTAAGAAAGGAAATGATCAGCTTAGCCAGAAGAATTATAATGACGCTCTTATTTTGTTGAACAAAGCCGTTGAAATGGATTCCGTTAATGGTAATAATTATGCTTACAGGGGCATGGCAAAATACTACCTGAAAGATTACAAAGGGGCTATCACTGATTATGATAAAGC
>JBEKEO010000008.1:0-39227 GCA_050013795.1 Bacteroidales bacterium | reverse complement strand
GGAATCTAAAAATGATAAAATATTCTTTTGCATAACATCAGTTATATAAACAAGAAGAGAATATAATAATTCGTTTATCTTAAATCGTAAATCAAAACCTGCCCAAAAAGATTTTTTTTAAGCATTTGTGTATTTATAAAAATTCCTGTACGTTTGTAAACTAATTCAAAAACTCAGAAAATATGAAATTTATAGTATCCAGTACATTATTGCTTAAACAGCTACAGGCTATTGGCGGAGTAATAAACACCAGCAATACACTTCCTATTCTTGATAATTTTTTGTTCGAACTGGACAAAGATGGTTTGACCATTTCAGCATCCGACCTCGAAACCACCATGACAGCCAGAGTAGCCATTACCAAAGCCGATAAAACAGGCAGTGTGGCTATTCCTGCAAAAATACTGCTCGATACGCTGAAAACATTTTCTGATATCCCGGTTGAATTCACTATTGATACCAAATCAACCTTTGCTATCGAACTGTCGGCAGGCGAAGGGAAATATAAACTTTCTGGCCATAATGCAGATGAATTTCCTAAAACGCCTATGCTTGAAAGTTCATCCGCCATATTGCTTGAATCGGAAATCCTTGCCAATGCCATAAGTAAAACTCTTTTTGCAACAGGTAATGATGAACTTCGCCCTGTAATGTCGGGAGTATACTGCCAGTTATCGACACAGAACCTCATATTTGTTGCTACCGATGCCCACAAGCTTGTACGCTATACACGCAAGGATGCAAAATCAGCAGAAAATGCATCGTTCATTCTTCCCAAGAAACCATTAAACCAGTTGAAAAACCTGCTTGTTCATGAAACCGGGAAAGTAAAGGTAGAATACAATAATACCAATGCATTTTTTGCATTCGGCACTTACCAGCTTATTTGCCGTCTTATTGACGGTAAATATCCGAATTACGAAGCTGTTATCCCAACCGAGAATCCTAACAAGCTGACCATTGAAAGAATCCCTTTCCTCAATGCTATCAGGCGCGTTTCTATATTTTCAAACCAGTCAACACACCAGGTAAGGTTTAAAATAAACGGAAAAGAACTTACCCTTTCTGCCGAAGATCTTGATTTTTCAAATGAAGCCAAGGAACGTCTGACATGTCAATATGATGGTGAAGACATGGAAATTGGCTTCAATTCAAAGTTCATTCTTGAAATGCTGAACATCATAGATACTGACGAAGTTTGCATTGAAATGTCAGCGCCAAACAGGGCTGGATTGCTTCTTCCTATCAATAAAGACAATAAGAACGAAGACCTGCTGATGCTTGTAATGCCTGTTATGCTGAATACATAATATCTATTATGAATATTTTTCTTAAAGCAGGTCATTGAACCTGCTTTTATTTTTTTATTTAAATTTGTCTTATTAGAGTTCCATATTTATTACTAACCAAAATCATCCCTTATGAAAAAACTTCTTTTATTGCCATTTGTAGTTATTGCATGGAATCTTGCAAGTTCACAGTCAACATTAAAGACCACGCAAGTAAATGTTTTCAAGAACGGAACCTACTTTATTTTGAAGGAAGGAACTGTTTATCCCAAGAACGCTAAAGTTTCGTTAGAGATTCCCGAACAACCTTTGCTTGGAACATACTGGATAAATACCGTTAAAGATGTTAACATTTCCAGGATCACTTATAAAACAGATACTATTAAGAAACTGATGCCTGCTGAAGATATTCCTGATATAGTTTTTGCCAATAAGGGAAAGAAAATCAAGATCGGTTATAAGACTGATGATAAAACATACCGCGAGGCAAGTGGCTTACTGCAGGATTATTTTAAATCTTCAGGAATGCTTAAAATTAAAACCACTGATGGTAAAACCCTGTATATACTTATTTCAAATGTTATTGACTTTTCGGTTGATGATATACCTGCCGATAAAATGCAGGGTGATTCTTTAATTCGCTTAGCCAAAATAGAATTCAGCAAAAGCATTGATAATACGCCGATTAAACTGATGTATATGCAATCGGGCATACAATGGATACCTTCGTATAATGTAAAACTTATCAGCGATAAAGAACTTCAGCTTGAAATGAAAGCGCTGGTGGAAAATAATGCCGAGGAGATCAATGATGCCGACCTCACTCTTACAGTTGGAAATCCGCAGTTTTTCTATGGTACTACAATTGATCCCATTGCACAGATGTACCAGACAAATATTTCATCAATTTATACAACAAAACCGGTTGTTTCAGCCTACGCTGGGAATGTTGTGACCCAGACCAATGCTTACCAGACATATAATGCAAATGACAACAATATTCCTGCAGCTACTCCTTCATTTTCGTACAATGATTATTCAAATTATTCAACCGAAGGGGAAAAAACAAACGACCTTTATATGTATAAAATAGGGAAAGTTTCTCTTGCTAAAAATATTAAAACAAGTTTCCAGATTTTCTCTTATAACCTGCCATATAAAGATGTTTATGAAGCAAATATTGCTGATGTTGTTAATTACAGCATCAACACTTATGTGGGCAATGACCCTGAACAGAAATTTGAAGTCTATCATTCCCTTAAACTAACCAATACTTCTGCAAATCCTTTTACTACAGCTCCTGTATTTGTTATGAACGAGAACCTTCAACCCCTTGCACAGGACCAGTTAAAATATACCCCTGTGAGCAGCGATGTATCAATTCAGTTATCAAGGGCTCCTGATGTTATTATAAAGAACAAGGAAGAAGAAATCAAAAAGACCGATGAGACAGAAAAATTCGGGAAAGAAACATATTCAAAGGTAATCCTGAAAGGCTCTATCATTGTTGAAAATATGCAGGATAAAAAGATAATTCTTTCGCTTAACAAAACACTTACTGCAGAAGTTACCGATGTGAGCGATAGCGGCAAAATAAAGAAAACAGGCAAATATTATGGGTTGAACCCAAGTACTGAAATTAAGTGGGAAGTTCCTTTTTCAGCAAAAGAGAAAAAGACCATTACTTATACCTACGAAGTCTGGATACGTTCAAAATAGTATTCGTAATAATGAAAAATCCCGGTCAGCTTATGCAGATCGGGATTTTTTTTAACGAATAGATAAAGGGTTTATTTCTTCGTTACATTGACAGCTTTTTTGCCTCGCTCATCTTCGGCGATATCAAAAATTACTTCATCATTTTCTTTCAGGTCACGATCAACCAAACCAGTTATGTGAACGAAAATTTCCTTTTGTGATTCATCATCAAGGACAAATCCGTAACCCTTTTTCCGGTTAAAGAATTTAACTTTACCTGTTGCCATTAATTTAAATTTAAAATTAGTAAATAATTTATTCGCATTACAAAAGTATTATGATTTTTTATAACAAACAAGAAAAAAATTAATTTTAACTAATAAAATTGTACGATATGAATTTAAATAACTTATTCCTAATTTAACTAAAAACAAAAAAGCACAGAAATTCTGTGCTTAAAAATATGCATTAAATATCATTTTCTATATCTTCGGACCTGCAGCTACCAGTCGTTTTCCTTCTTTGTTATCAGTAAAATTCTCAAAATTGGTGATGAACTTTTTAGCAAGATTAATGGCAGCTTTATCCCAGTCTTCATGCTTTTTCCAAAGGTTTCGAGGATTAAGTATCTTACTGTCAACTTTTTTTACCGATTTTGGAATCATTAAGCCGAATACAGGTAGCTCTTCGAATTCTGCGGTTTCAACAGAACCATCAAGAATGGCGTCAATTATGGCACGGGTAGAAGGAATATCTATACGGTTACCTGTTCCGTATGGACCTCCTATCCATCCGGTGTTCACCAGATATGCCGAAGAACCATATTCTATCATTTTCTTAGCCAATACCTTTGCATATACTGTAGGATGCAATAATAAGAAAGCGGCGCCGAAACATGATGAAAAGGTTGGGGTGGGCTCTAGAATGCCTCTTTCTGTTCCTGCCACCTTTGCCGTATACCCGCTTAAGAAATGATACATCGTCTGGTCGTAGGTAAGCTTGGCAATGGGGGGCAATATACCGAATGCATCTGCCGTAAGGAAAATAATATTTTTAGGATGAGTTCCTTTTGAAACAGGCTTTACAATATTCTTAATATGGTAGATAGGGTACGAAACTCTTGTATTTTCTGTCTTTGAGCTATCAGTAAAATCAATTTCACCGGTAACTTTATTATATACAGTATTTTCTAGTAGGGCATCACGACGAATAGCATTATAAATATCAGGTTCTTTTTCTTTATTAAGGTTTATGCATTTTGCATAACATCCTCCTTCGAAATTAAAGATACCTTCATTGTCCCATCCATGTTCGTCATCGCCGATAAGCTTGCGTTTTGGATCAGCTGATAAAGTAGTTTTCCCTGTACCTGACAGGCCGAAGAAAATGGCCGTATCTCCTGCTTTTCCCATATTAGCCGAGCAATGCATGGAAGCTATGCCTTTAAGCGGCAGAAAGTAATTCATGACGGAGAACATCCCCTTCTTCATTTCCCCGCTGTACCATGTACCACCTATCACCATCATCCTTTCCCTCAGGTTGAATGCAGCAAAGATATCACTGTGAAGTCCGTGTTCCTTCCAATGATGGTTTTTGGCTTTACATGCATGAAGAATGGTAAAATCGGGTTTGAAATTTTTGAGTTCTTCTTCTGTAGGACGGATAAACATATTCTTCACAAAATGCGCAGCCCAGGCTACTTCCGTAACAAGGCGCAAACAAAGGCGCGAGTTAGGATTAGCCCCACAGTATGCATCCACCACATAAAGATTTTTCCCGCTCAGTTGTTTGCGTGAAATTTCCAGGAATTCCTTCCATATTTTCTCGGTAATAGGTTTGTTATTGGAACCTTTGCGGTTTGATGCAGCCCACCAAACATGCTTTTCAGATGTTTCCTCTTTAAGAATATATTTATCCCTGGGTGAACGACCAGTGTAAATTCCTGTATCGACATTCAATGCTCCTGTATTGGTTAGAAAACCTTTATCAAGTCCGGTAAGACCAGGAGCGGTCTCATGCACAAAAAATTCCTCAAAGGATAAGTTATAATAAATCTCTTTACAATCTGTAATCCCGTATGCCGATAAATCAACATTTCCGACTGAACAACATTTACACGACATAATCTCTCAATAATTTTAAAAAACAATCCTAACTATTTTCACATGCCAAAAATATAAAAATTATTATGCCGCCTTTAAAAATAATAAACAAAATATAAACATTGCGGGAAAACCCTTATTTTAATATGTTGAGTTGTGTGTATGACGGAAGTGAATTAGCGAATTGGCAAATTACTTTTTGTTGTATATTTTTTATAAACATCTCCAAACTATAGGAACTATTTCTTAATAGAAAGTTTAGTTTCGTCGGCATCCTGTATTTTAAGGTAGAACTGCTTAAAAGCGTCGAAATCCTCAATTTCAATAACGCGATTACTGAAATACTGTTTCTTGGTGACTTCAATGCCATCGGAAACGGGTTTAAAGGTAAGCTTGTATTTGCCAAAGCGGCTTTCCACGTTCACATCCTGCGGGCATTCAATAAGCTTGTAGCCGGTGGGTATCTTTATATGCACCTTCTGCACCACGGGCGTAATGCCGAGAACCCTTGCAAGGTCGATAGCGCTGTAACGCCTTTCCTTTTTGAACAAAGTATTGGAAAGCACAGTCTTCATAAGGGGGATACGGAAAATAAGCATGCTGGTAACCTTGTCGCAATAGTTCTCGGCCGAGAGTTTAAAGCTCGATTTCAGCGGGTTTGAAACATCCTTCAGGTTACCAAAATCGAAGCTTTCAATCTTCAGGTTCTCGAACACCTGCTCACCGAAGTATTCGGGAATGAACTTGCGCTGTTCTTCCTGTGTCTTAGGATTGATGGTCAACCTAAGGTAGCCTGCTTCTATGCCTTTGGTGATAACACCGGCATCAATGGTAACCGATTTGTCTTCCTTCACATCGGCAGTGATGTTAATTTCCTGCGTATTGCTGAGCGTATCGGTATAAAAATCGAAAAGGTTCATAATGCTGGTATTGCCATCCTTAATAAGCAGGGCATGCGAATTGGCATCGTTCTCGTTAAGGCTGTAATAGGGATAGTAACTCGAAGTGGGGTCGGCCCAGTACATTTTGCCATCAATAACATAGGCCACTATCACATGGTCGAAAAGCATGGAAGGCATAATGAACTTATGGAAATACTTATTGGTCTTCACCAGCGTGTAATACGACTCAATGCCAAGGTAGCGGAGCATGCTAATCATCAACGTGGCCACATCCTTGCAATCGCCAATACCGGCAGAACAAGTTAAGCCTGCACGCTTAGGAATGTAATTGCTTTGCAGGAAGCTTACATAAGAATAATTAATCTTTAAGGTGATGTAGTTATAAACGGCTTCTACCTTCTGCAACTGCGTCATGCCGGGCTTGATGATGGTGTCAAGAACTTCCTTTACTTCGTAAGTAGGGTCAAGCTTGCGGTAGGTCTTTTCCTTGTACCATTCAACAAATTCGCTCCAGCTGGGAATGCTTGTCCCCCAGATGTAGGCATAAGGATCTATCTTATCGTACACAGCATCTTCTTCCTGTGCTTTGGCAATCTTATTGAATTCCCAGGTGTAATACTGGTAGCCGTTATCCTTTTTCTTCACCACGTTATCGGGCACTTTATGATAATCGTAATTATAGGGCATGTCCTCGGGAACTATCACTTCCACTTTTGCATAATATACGGGAACATCGAACGACAGGTAGTTAAGCATGAAGAAAGCATCCTTGATCTCGTTTTCAATGCTGCCTGAATATTTTCCTTCCATCTGAATGATGTCGCCGGGTTCAAGATCCTTGAATACTACATAGCCGTTCTGCTTGTCGGGATTGATCTCAGCACCGTTCTTTTTGATAACTTTAACAAAGTTCAGTTCGCCCATAAAGCTGAAATCGCTGCCGGTCCATACTTTGGCGCCTTCTTCGGTAAGTATCTTCACCATTAGTTTCTGGAAGAGGTGAGTGGTCTTTTGCTTGTCAAGAATAATATCCTTGGTGTACATCAGCACAACCGACTTATCATCGCTGTAAGCATTCTTCCAGCCGTCATCCTTCAAAATATCATTATATGATTTTGTAGTGAAATAATCTTTGAAATTATCTTTCTCCTGAAGCTTCTCTATCTTTTCTTCAATGGCTTTCCTGTCGTAATCCGATGATTTGGTAACCAGAACACGTTTATAATAATCGAGGGCTTTTTCCTTATCCTTTTTGTCAGAATAGATATCGCCAAGGGTTTCCATTATCTTGGTTGAATAAGGCGACATGGAAAGGGCTGAATTTAATTCAGTAATGGCATCGTCGTATTTTTCCAGTGTGTACAGGTAATCTGCCTTATCCGTTCTGTGCGTAATAACATAAGGCTGAATGGAGATAAGCTCGTTGTAAAGTCCTAATGCCTTATCAGATTTGTCGGTATTCTTATAATGCGCAATAGCAGTGGAGTAATCCCATTCATCGAATTTCGTTTTCAGGTCGTTAATGGCTTCTTTGGCTTTCTGTTTTCTTTCTTTATCTGTTTCGGGCTTGTCGTCGTAAGGTTTGTAATTATCATCTTCAAGATACTTGGTTAGTTCTTCCTTATACGAAGGGTACTTTGCCAATTTATCTTTCACATACTTTTTCTTCTCATCGTTCATGCCCTTCTTCTGATAATAAGAGATCATATCCTTGATAACCGACATGTTGGAAGGGAACAGCGTATCCATATTGCCAAGCCTTTTGGAATATTCTTTTTCGTCGGCATCCTTATCAAGTTTGTTAATGTTTTCATACATCAGTGCAAACAAGGGTGTCTTCTCTTCATTAATATCATTAAGGATCAGGTATGCCTTTTCGCTTTTGCCATTCACTGCATACATCTTTGCTGCGAGATATTTATAGAAAAGCACATCAGGGTTCTTCCTGTATAGCTTTACAAAATATTCTTCACCGTCGATAGTTTGCTGCGTTTGCATATACGCTTTAAGCAGGAAAAAATAGTTCATCATCTGGTTGCCAGAATTCTTGTCAATGGCTTTCTTAAATACACCTACAAGGTCGTTACTATATGATTTTGCTTCAACAGCTGAAGCCGAATAATTGCCTGTGAAAGATGATTGTATATTTTTCATCAGTACCCCATCCATACTGGTGATTCGAAGGGCAAACTGTACATCAAAATAAGAGAAACTGCCAAATAAAGAACTGATATCAAAATCTCCTAAATTATAATTATTGGATGAATGATAGCCCCCGCCATCGTAATAGGAAAGGAAATTATTGTTGTCACTATTTTTGGGAAGTGTGGCACATTTTACAAGTAAATGATGAACGCCTTTTGTTAATGTAAGCGTTACAATCTCGTTATCCCACCTGAAATTGGTGTTGTCTTTATTTTGAAAGATAATGTTATCATCCAACCATATCTTAACAGGTGTGTTACGTGCAATCCTGAACTGGGCTTTCACAGTTTCAGGAACAGTGATATAGGTGTTCGCAAAATAAACGGCGTCTGTATAATCATTGTTAAGGTTATCCGAAAAATTAACTACCCCGTTGTAATTGCGGATATTTCTGTTGAGCCATTTGAAACTAAGGCCATAGCCATTTTCATAAGCTTTGTCGGCATCGAACTTTTCCTTTTCAATATCATATTCCTTCACATATCCATAACCGGAAATATTTTTAAAAGGGCCTGTCACCGACCAGTTATAATCGCCGATTATATTTGCATATGCTTTCTTGCTCTCGTCGAATTTGCGGTTAGTAAAAAGGTCATCGGCTCTTTTCACAGCAAGGTCGGTAGTGGCTATTTGTGCAGAATCAGGAGCAAGTGTAAGCTTATTATAATCACCGTCATACTGGTTGTTAAACAAAAGATAATGTTCAGGTCTCTTATGATTATTGATAAGGGTATTGGTAAATTTTTCATAGGAAATATCATCCTGTTCAAGTTCGGCAAGGTAAATCATTCCATATAATGCATTTATCTCTGTGCTGTCCTTTTTTAGTGTTTCAATAAATTCTTTTTTAGCAGTTATATTGTCGTTCTTTTTAATATTATCCCAACCGGTCTGGGCTTTTAAACTATATGAATTTATTAGAATAAGCGTAATGATTGCAGAAAATGACAATACGAAACTCATCCTGCTTTTAATAAAATGATTCATAATCTGAAGGGAATAAAATTTTGGCAAAGATAGTACAGTTTACACTGGTTTAACGGTTAAATTGTTGAAAGGCTAATGTATTGTATGGTATAATTGGGTGAAGATTATCAGTTATTTTTTCTCTAACCATAAATTACCACCTGTGTTTTCATAACATAATGGCATATCCATAAAAGCTTCCTTATGATGCTTATGAATATATTCGGAAAACAATTTAATTTCATACTTATCATTATACATAAGGAATGCCTTCAGGAAATAGGCCTCATTCCAATTATACCCTTTGTACACCCATGACTTTGGATATTCAAAAGGATAAAAAACATCGTGAAACTGTATTATTACTCCACTTTGCAACGAAGGCAAAATTTCAAATAATATATAATTTACGTCACTTCCGGTCTTGACAACATGAGTGCTGTCAATAAATAATATATCACCCTTCTGTAGCTTTTCAAAATTATCTAGCGTGATTGACTGAACATTGCTTTGAATTAATGCAGTTGATTTCTTATCAGCATCCTTCATAAGGGAAAACAATATTTCGGGATTAGGCTCGATAAAAGTCAGGTCAATATTATTATCAAAGAATAATTCATTTGTATCCAGCATAACGGCAGATGAATAACCCGAACCTACTTCAATAATTCTTTCAGGCTTGAAATGCCTTATCATTGAATATAGAATAATAGCATCAGTATAGGAATAAGCGCCATTCTCATATTGATACCTTATATTAGTTTGCTTCTCATCAGGCTTGAAAGGGATTTCTTTATAGAATGGTGTAAAACTTTCTATCAGTTTTATTTGCTCTTCTGTTCTTAAGTCAATCCAGGTTATACTATCATTGCTCGCATTATTCCAAATTTCAGATTCCCGTTTTTTAATATCGTCGACTGAAACAATGGGAGAATAAAAATGCCCTGCAGGATAATGTGAATTTCTTTTAAACTCCAAATATTCAAGGTTATTCCTGTAAAGTTCCCTTACATATGGCAATTTGTTGATAAGGCTAGTGAAATGTTCCTTTAGTTTCATAATTTCCGATTGATGGGAAGTATGTGTATTAATTGTTACCCCTTATTTAATAAGTACAAACATACTCATTTCCCCCATTTAAAAGCAAGTAATTTTAGGGTGGTTTTATCAGTATGGTGTGTATGTACTACTTAAACTCTAACCATTCTATAATGAATTATAATAGGTGAAGCTGAAACTGTAGTATGTTTAACATTAACTGTAATCATAATAACATTTACTGTGCTATGCGCAACAGTTATTGTGCTATAAACATCATAAACTGTCATAATTCATACATTTTCTCTGCTATGTGAAGAAAATTGTGTTATGTGTTTAACAAATTCTGTATACACTATTGAAAATTGTGTACACAGAAAAACAAATTGTGTATACACTATTCAAAATTATGTATACAGAAAAACAAATTGTGTATACACTATTCAAAATTATGTGCACAGAAAAACAAATTATGTATACACTATTTTAAATTATATATACAGAAAAACAAATTCATATATAACAATTGCAAATTCTTATATAACAAAAACCAATTATTATATAAAAACATCATAGTTTTTGCAGGAAAAAGCCTTTATATAGCACCTGCCTACCGGCAAGGCAGGCAATTTGACAATAACTTACCACAGTTTTAGGTTTAATTAGTAAACTTTAGACACTTTCTCCTAAACTTCTGAATAATCTAAGCCCCAGCTTTCTTGGCTTTATATCCTTTGGAGAGTAATATATCAAATACTTTATCGCGGCAATCGCCCTGTATGATAATTTCGCCATCTTTTACCGTCCCTCCCACTCCACAACGGGTTTTTAGCAGCTTTGCCAGTTCTTCCATGTCTTCATGCTTGCCGATATAGCCCTTAATTATGGTGGCAGTTTTGCCTCCGCGGTGCTTTTTCTCAATAAAAACCCTTAAGTCCTGTTGCTGAGGTGGCAATGTGGCAGGTTCATTATTGGATTTATATTGATATTGGAACTGAGGATTTGTGGAATAAACAATTCCTATGGCATTTTTCTTTTTAGACATATTAAGAGGATAAATATATGATTACTTAATGAAACTTTTCAGAAAAATCTATTTGTTTGCCCCAAACCCTGAAGGGAGCAAATAGATTTTCAACACACCCTTTAGGGCGGGGGCAAATGTTGAAAATCAATAACTGATAATTTTTTTCCATAATAAATAAGAATCCGCTGATGAATTTATGGAATTAGAATAAACAACGATTTTGGCTGGATGCGCAAATGAACATCGGTAACTTTTTCATCAGCATCGCCATCAATATGACTGTGAATAAAGTCATCACAGGAAATTCTTGCTTCTTTAATTTTAATAGTCTCTACAAACCTTGACGAATCAATGTTTTTAAGGAAGAATTTATGAGCAATGCGAACTGCTTTCAGTGTAGACAATTCCTTTATAATGCACAGGTCAAGATATCCATCACTGATAGAAGCCTTGGGTGCAATACTTATATTATTCCCAAACTGGTCGGAATTAGCAAAGCTGATAAGAAGGGCTTTTGTTTTGAAAACATTGCCGTTGGCTTCAATAATATATTCAGAAGGCTTGTATTTGAAAAATTCTTTAATAACTAAATACAGATATGTACGGAACCCCCTCCTCTTTTGCAGAGCAAATTTATCTGCCACCATTGCATCAAAACCAATACCTGCAATGCTGATGAAAAGCTTGCCATTCATGGTTGCAGTATCAATCTTTGAGGGTTTATATTTGTTCAATACTTTAATTGCCATTGAAATCCTGAAAGGTATTTTAAGATGATGTGCAAGTCCGTTGCCAGAACCAAGAGGAATTATCCCCATCGCAGTATTACTGTTTAGTAGCCCGTTTGCAATATCATTGGCAGAACCATCGCCACCAACTGCAACAACAACCTCAAAGTTATTGCCGGCAGCATTTTTTGCTATTTCAGCAGCATGATGAGGGTATTGTGTAAATGCAATTTCATGTTCGTACAAAGAAAAGTCGAGATGCCTGGAAATAGCTTTCTCAATAGTTCTTTGCCTGCCTATTCCCGATATTGGATTAATAACGAATAATATTTTCTTTCTAGCTGCCAAAATGCTAATGTGATATTATTTAACCATCATATTATTCTTCAGCAATCTCTGGTTATATGTCTGAATAATTGCCTTAGCCTTTTCTTCCAGTTCTTTGCTAATTGCGGTTTCGCTGGCAAGCAAATTATTTTTAAGGAACTTGTCTTTTGCAATATCGTATAGCGAAATGCCTGTTTTGCCATCGTAAACAAAAGCATAGTGCTCATAAATCAATTGGTAGGTCTCGTTAAGATAACTAATTGCATAATGTATTGAGGTACTGTCGAAAGCGCTCTCTCCAAAAGAAAAGAACTTTTTATCATAATGCAGAAAGTCAAGAATAGAAGGCATAATATCAATTTGCTGCGTAATAGTACTGTTTTTCCCTCTCAGTTTGCTATTGTGCTGATAGAAAATAATAGGAACAGAATACATTCCCACTCTTGTTTGATACTGCGGATAAAATGATTCGGATGTATGGTCGGGAGTAATGACAAACAATGTACTGTCGAACCAGGGCTTGTGTGACATAGTTTCAAAGAACTTTCGGATAGCATAATCCGAATAAGCAATACTTTGATGAATAGGCAATGGTCCCGTAGGAAATTTACCTTTATATTTATCAGGGATTGTATAAGGGTGATGAGAAGACAATGTAAAAATGCCTGCTAAAAAAGGTTTTGTAGATTCATCAAATTTTCTCGTAACAAATTGGAGAAACTCTTCATCAAAAATGCCCCATTTACCATCATAATCCTTTTCATTGTTGTATTCAGTTCTGCCATAATACTTATCGAAAGAAGCCATTTTAGCATAACTGTCGAAAGCCATAGTACCGTTAGTCCCGCCATGATAGAAAGCAGTGGCATATCCTTTATCTTTAAGTATGCTTGCCATACTGCTGATATTATCTCCTGAATACTTTGAAGTAATATATGCATCGTTCATTAAAGATGGTATGCCTGATAAAACAGCCGGTATCCCTTCAATTGACCTCTTACCGTTTGAATATGCATTTGTAAATACCAGACTTTCCCTTATCAGTGAATCAAGGAAAGGAGTAAAGCTTTTATAATCCTTGTCGCCATTATCTTTATTCAATTCGCCAAAATATTCTTTACCAAAGCTTTCAAGAATAAGAACTACTACATTATTCCTTTTCATTGAAACATTATCGCTGGAATAGTTATGAATGGGAGAATAAATTTTATTCAATGACTTATCATCAAAATAAATGTTGCTGCTAACGCCTGATTTATTAATGGTTTTAATAATCATAAATGGCGTATTCAATACAAGAGCAGTGTTTTTTGATGAAGTATATTTTCCGGCAGTCATTATATCAATAGGTCTTAACTGGAAGCCTCCCCTAAAACATATAATACTAAATGCAGCAATAATAATAAAAACCAAACTCTCCTTTATATAATAATACCATAGCTTCCCTTTTTCAATTTGCTTAAACTTGCTTATCTTAGTTCTTGAGAAAAACCATGCTGTAAATGCAATCAATGCAAACAATAGCAGAAACAGATACCAGAAATCTTTAATGTATTGAGGCAACAGATCTTTAACATCCGAACCTAAACTCATCATATTAAAAATATCAGCAGTTGAGCGTGAAAATTCAAACCTGAAATAGCCGCAATCGAGCAGACTGACAAAAAGGACAGCCGTACTTGAAATAAGATAGACCGCGAAAAGAACCTTTTGATAAACATTAGATGATTTTAAATGAAAAGGAAATATACTCCACAGGATAAAAGGAGAATAACAAACAATAATGGCTGACAGATCGAACCTTAAACCATAAAATAATATCAGAAGGAATTCGCCGAAACCAACGTTTTTGAAATAGACATAATTAAAAATAAAGAACAATATCCTGCAAAGAGTGAATAGCAGGAATGCAAACAATATTCTTAGCAGAAAAGTTTTATAATATCCGCCGGAAAGCAGCTTTTTCATAGTCAGCAAAAGTACAAATATAAGTGATGTTGGCAAATGGTGAATTTCATTGTAAACAATGAAACAACCATTAATTCATACATCAAAAAAAATGACTCGTTATTATTGAATGTTAGAATACAGTAATTGAAACGGAGTACACGAAGGATTGGCTGTTATGGTTATTGTAGTTGACCAAGTGAAGTTGCCTGAATTATCATTGACAATTAAAGAATATGTCTGACTTTTAGCACTGCCTAATTGTTCGGTTAAAGTAAATGCCCCGCTTTGTCCGCATGAGGGTGCGCTTGCCCTGCCATTGCCTGCCACAACCGATGTTCCCACTTTAACATTGTTTATGTTATAAATAAGAGTATCAGCTCCATGAGCAGTTAAGGTATCCTGCAATGCAGTATTGAACCAAAAAACCATACTGCCCTGGTATTTGCAGCTTCCATCATCATCATTGGCTTTTGAATTATAATTTATCGAATCAGGGTCAGTGCACCCTTTAATCTTCTTTTTACATGCAGAAAAAATAAGCAAAGAAACTATAATTGTAAAACCTATGGAAAGGATGATTTTTGTTTTCATAATAATAAGATATTTTGTACATGCAAAGATACAAAAAAAGCTGCTCGTTTGAGCAGCTTTTTAAAAATATTTATGTTAATTTATTCCGTTTATTAAAAAAAGATTTTTAATCCTATTTTTAGTTCTAATGAAGAGTTATGATATGCAAGAGTTAAATTAGGGTCACTACCATCACCCCAATAGGCCCATGTTCCACCACCTGAATCAGTAACCGTTGAGGCTATATTTTTCACATTGCTAAGTCCAATCTGATAATTAAGGGTCAATGGCAAATACATATTTTTTGACAATTCGAATTGAAAACCGGCTTCTAATAAACCGCCAAAATCACTTGAGGTATATGGTTTAAACAAAAAGGTGCCAACGTCTGAACCCGAACCATAAGTGTCTGTATAAGTATCTGTAAAAGTTGAACCTTTAGCAGTCTCAACGTCTGAACCACCTGAAAATGTACTAGTCATTACATTTTTATAACCCATTAAAATAGCAACATAAAAACCGGCAGAGCCAATAAACGATACATTATTACCCATAGGAGCAGTGAAATGAAACAGAAAAGGCATTTTAAAATAATTCAGGGATGAAGTTCCTTTTAAAGTTGCCGGACCAGTAACAGTATATGTAAATTTATAATCTTGTCCTTGGTGCGAATAGAGTAAACCTATGCCAGCCCCAATATTATCGGTAAAATTATAACCAGCTTCAGCACCGGCATTCATGCCAAAAGTAAATGATTTGTTCATATCTACGTATGGAGGAGCAGAGACAATAGCATCAGCCCCGACATCATAATTACCTCCCATTGACATTCCGGGTTGAACAAATATTTCAATGTTAAATCCTGTCTGGCCACTACCTTTGCCTTTCTGTGCATAGGTTGCAACAGTTAAAGTTAAAAGCGCCGTAAAAAGCATTAAAAATTTTTTCATGTTTTTTGGTTTTAGTTAATTGTTAATTTATTTTCTATAATTATTGGTTACTTTATACGCTGCAAAATTAAAATAGTTTTACTAATTTAAAAACTGCCCTGTTAAACAGCATATTTCGTAAATATCTTTATTTTATTTCTTTTTAACTACTCTTGTATAAGTAGCGGTTCCATTTATTGTATCATTAGGAGTACCACTATATACAATTGTGTAATTTATTTTGAGTATGCCGGTAGAATTAAAAGTACCCGAACCATGAAGCCCGTTGGTAACAGGTGTGCGAATCATACCTGCAGGTGATTGTGGTGATATGGTTAATGAATCATTGCTTGCATTAAGTGTGGCCAGAACGTTTACTGATGCACCAAAACCACCAAAATTGGCAATGGTAATACCATCATCTACAGTCGAAGACTGGGCAACAGTAACAGCATAATTAGCAATTGCAGAGGTATCGCCCGATAAAATATCGGTAACAGTATAATTACCCTGAACAAATGGTGCGGGATTTATAACAATAACCGTTCTTGTTGTAGAAGCAGTATTTCCTGCCGCATCAGAAACAAAGTAAGTAATAGTATAAGTGCCTATCGAATTCTGATCTGGGTTAGAGTTGTTCCAATCACTTACAATTGAAGTAGTAAGGCTGTTGCCACTGTTATCAACTGCTGTAGCACCCGGATCGGTTACATTGGCTTGAAGATATATAGTCCAGGGATTCTCATTCGGTTGATTAAGCGTAATAGTCGGTGGAATGCTATTCTCTTTTTTACAAGAAATAATCACCATTGCTATAACAAGCATTGATAATGCTGCAACTGATAAAATATTTTTTATTTTCATGTGTTTATTTTTTTTGTTTTTTAAGATCACATGGAATATGCCATGAATAATTAGTTATGGTTGTTGTGAAATTTATTGCTCCGCCGTGGCAGATGGCTATTTCATAATAATAGAATGTTTTATATGTGCAAAGATAAAAAAAAACTGCCCGATTAAGCAGTTTTTTTTAAAAAAACATGATAGAATCTTTTATTTGTTACCTTCTAATGTCCAACTTATACCATCAGTCTCTGCATAGCTTGGATCATTTGGAACTGTACTAACAGCAAATGTTCCGCTAAGAATCATTTTGTTTTGTTTTAATTCAAGTATACTACAATTAATTGTAACCGTTTCAATAGTATCGCTGTTTGCTGAAAAATACCAGGATGTAATATTAAATGTCATATTAATATTATCTTTATTATTTTGAAATACCCACGTTCCACTTGCAGAACCACCAATAATGTTCATTGTAGCACTACCGCTTTTTGTCAATGTTAGCCCTATTGGTGTACTACCCCATGATGCTCCAGCCCATGTGTTAGCAACTCGTTCAGTCTTACTTCTAAAGCTTATATTAGGGCCATCTGGATACTTCTTACATCCACTAAAAATGCAGATGTTACTTGCAATAAATAAAACTACAAGAATTGGCATTAATAATTTTACTTTTTTCATATTTTTTTGACTAATTTATTATTTATTTTTTAACAAAATTAACATTTTTTATTGAAATCACTCATTTACACGAAAATGCATTCATGCCAATCGGGCAAGCAAGTTTCTTGTTATTATTTTTATTGCTCAGGTAATGCCATCCGTTAATACCTTGGCTCCATTAATCAGGGACAAAGTATCAACAATTTAGGCGTTAACTCAAGTAACTGGAAACGAAGTATCAACAACTGAGGCTTCATCCCCAGTAACTGAGGTCTCATTCCCGGTAATCAAACCCACTTTCCCAGATGAATTAAATAGCGGTTAGCTACTCGGATTTCTCAGTAAGTTCGTTAAAAAGTGCAAGTATATCAAAGAATTGCTGATAGGCTTCAATAGGGTAAACAATGTTAATATTATCGTTAACACCTGTTGATGATTTAAAGAAGAAACTATATTTATCGCTGATATTAGTTGGTAATGTTTCCATTTTTGATAAAAGATAGTTCTTTTCAATTTCAAATTGCCTTACCATCTGAATTTCCTTATCGGTATGACCCGTATAAACATTATTCAGCTTTGTGCTTTTAGTTTTGTCAAGCAGGTTAGCGATGCCGTATTTATCGGGAAGATTGGCTAATTGCTGGATTATTTCATCGTTATTGCTTATTGCTCTAAGCTTTTGTTCCTCGGTCCATCTGGGTTCATAACGATAAATTAATTCGGTTTTCCCTTTATGCCCGTATTTTTTAATTGAATCCACAGGCAAATTTGGTCCTTTTCTACTTGTAAAATGTATTAACTTCCTTTTTGCAATAATAACTGAATCATTTCTGCTAATTATTATCGTGCTGTCGGTAGCGGTAAATGTCCAGCTTTTAGGCAAGGTATTCACAAATCTTTTTAAAATAGAATCATCAGCATAACTGAATTTCTTCATCGAATCAGTTACCTGTGATTTTATCAGAAAAGGAACCATTAAGACCAGTATGGAGACAAAGGAAATTTTTGTTTTCATCACAGTTTGTTTTAAACTATTTATCCATAAACAAAAATTTTGCCAAAAAAAAAGCTGTTCATCGAACAACTTTTTTTTCATTATCTTTAGTTATTTCTTTTTATTCGCTCCTCTTGTATAAACAGCAGTACCATTTATTGTATAATCAGGAATTCCGCCATAATCAACTGTATAATTTATACTGAGGATGCCGGTTGAATTAACTGTACCGGAACCCTGAAGTCCATTATTAATAGGCGAAGGAACCATACCTTTTGGTGTTTGAGGTGAAATAATTAATTCATTACTACTGCTAAGTGTCACCATAACGTTCACTGTTGTTCCAAAACCGCCAAAATTGGCAATAGAAATACTATTATTTTCCGTCGAAGATGAGTTAACAGTAGCAATATAATAAATATTTGATGATGCATCTCCCGATAAAACATCAGAAACATTATAGTTACCCTGAAGAAATTGTGCTTGATTTACAACTATAACTGTTCTTGTTGCAGTAGCAGTATTTCCGTTTGCATCAACTACAGAATATGTAATTGTATAGGTGCCCGTCTGATTCTGATTTGGATTAGTGCTGCTCCACGAACTAATATATGTAGGAATGCTGTTTCCGCTGTTGTCAATTGCTGTAATGCCCGGATCGGTTGCGCCAGATTGAAGATAAATAGTCCATGGATTCTGACCATCAAGTGTAATAGTCGGCGGAGTGTTGTTCTCTTGTTTTTTACAGGAAGTAAACTCAGTTGCACTAATAAGTATTGATAATGCTGCAACTGATAAAAGAATTTTTGTTTTCATTAAAGCAGAATGTTTAATACATGCAAAGATAAAAAAAAGCTGTTCAATTGAACAGCTCTTTTATGAGGTATAATTGAATATTACTTTTTCGTTTTATTGGTATAAGTATCAGTACCTGTAGTTGGTGATGTAGATGCTGTAATATCTGTTACGGTATAATTAATTGTAATAGTTGCGCCATCAGCTGCTACTGTTCCTGAACCTGTAAATGAACGGGTATCGCCATCGCTTCCACAAGCAGTTTGCTGTTGAGGAACAGTAATTGTTCTTCCGTCAACACCTGATAAAGTAAAATAAATAGCTGCACCGGTATAAGCACCAAATGCTGCTGTCCAAACAGTAGTAAGAGGGGCAGTACTTGAAACAGTAAGAATATCATGATAATTTACTGTAGTATCAGTTACATCAGCTACATCCCAATGTCCTCCTGTTCCTGGTGCAAGATAAGCAGGAGTAATTGCAACATAAACAGTTCTTGTAGCAGTACTGGAATTTCCGTTTTCATCAGTAGCAGTATAAGTAATTGTATAAGTACCTGCTACATTCAAATTTTCAGCAGGACTCCATGTAACTACAGGAGTAACGCTATTACCAGCGTTGTCGACTGCTGAATAGCCAGGGTCAGTATAAGTAGTTCCAATGGTAACAGTGACAGTACCACCCACAAGCGTAATAGTTGGTGGAGTGTTGTCAGTTTTTTTACATGAGGTAATCACTGTTGCACCGATAATCATTGATAATGCTGCAACTGATAAAAGAATTTTTTTCATAATAACATTTTTTAGGTTAATAATTTTGATTTTTGAATTCAAGTTTCACGATGCAAAAGTAATATTTTTATTTAAAAAAACATTTTTTATTTCTTTGTTTAAAAATAAAATATACTTTTGCACTCAGGTTAACCAAAAAAACACTAAAAAACATGAAAAAATTAGTATCATTAGCACTCGTTGCCGGAATGGTAGCATTTGTTGTTTCCTGCGGTCCAAGCAAAAAGGAACAGGAAGCTAAAGAAAAACAAAAACAAGATTCAATAAACGCTGTTGAAAAACAGAAAAAAGAAACTGATTCTTTAGCTGCAGTTGCAAAATTACAACATCAAAAGGATTCATTAAAAAAAATGGATTCTGTTGAAAAAGCAAGCAAAACAAAAGGTAGTTACACTCCTACTACCACTCCTGTAAAAGGAACATCAGCACCAATAAAACCAGTAAAAAAAGGTTCAGGAAAAATTGGTGTGAAATAACAGTTGATTTAATTTATTGTTAATAAAAGAGGGAAGCAAAAGTTTCCCTCTTTTATTTTGCAATTAAAAAAATAGTACTTTTGCGCTCAGGTTAACCAAAAAACTTAAAAAAACATGAAAAAACTATTATCACTATTATTAATTGCCGGCATAGCAGCATTTGTTGCATGCGGAGGCAGCGATAAAGCTAAACTAAAAGCCAGGCAGGATTCATTAAGAAGAGATTCAATATCAAAAGTGCACAAAGCCGATTCTCTGGCTGTAATTGAGAAAGCTACTCAAAAAGCAGATTCTTTAAGAAACGATTCTATTAAAAAAGCTGAGAAAAAGACACATCATAGCAAACCCAAGCCAAAACATCCTGCTCATAAATAAATAAAAAAGGGGGTATAAATTCCCCTTTTTTTTATGGTTATAATCAGTTATGTTGATAAAATGTTTATTTTTTTTATCTTTTTTTGTTGCTATTTACAAATAATGTTTACTTTTGCACACAAATAAACCAAAATTACAAAACACATGAAAAAATTATTCGCATTATTCCTTGCAGCCGGTATGGTAGCATTTATGGCATGCGGCGGTGGGAAAAAAGAAGCTGCAGCAAAAGCAAAAGCTGATTCAACAAAAAAAGCTGACAGTATAGCTAAGATTAATGACAGCATTAAGAAAATTAAAGAAGCTGACAGTTTAAAAGAAGTTGCTAAGAAAGACAGCTTAAAGAAAGACAGCGCTGACAAAAAAGGTGGAAAAAAAGAAGTAAAAAAAGAAGTTAAGAAAAAGTAATTTCACCTAGAAAAAAAGAAAAGAGTGCAATAGCACTCTTTTTTTTTGGTTTTTTTTATACTTTTATCCGTTCAAATAAACAACTTTAAGAATAATATACTTCAACATTTTAGTGATAGTAAATAATCGAATTAGTAAAAGGAGGGTAAATTGACAACTATAGCTTATGCAGGAAATAAAGGTAAAGGGGTTCGATCCGATTGCTTTGTAACTCTTGAACTGACAAAAAAAGGAGGACTTGAGATTCAGCTTGAAAGCAAG
Source organism: Bacteroidales bacterium (assembly GCA_050013795.1). Lineage (GTDB taxonomy): Bacteria > Bacteroidota > Bacteroidia > Bacteroidales > CG2-30-32-10 > CAWHOW01. The sequence goes on along the minus strand of JBEKEO010000008.1, from coordinate 17,890 downwards.
GTAAAAGTCTTATATGGAAAAAGCATTATTTCTATTACTAATGAGGTGTTAAAACACTTTGATATTAAGAATGCAAAGGTATTGATTGAGGATTCAGGTGCGTTACTATTTGTAATTGCGGCAAGAGTTGAAGCTGCAATAAAACAATTAGTTAAAACAGATAAAGATTTTCTGCCTTCAATGCTGAAACAGAATAATTACCAGACACAGAAAGATAAGTTTCGGTTTTCAAGGCTTTATTTACCAGGTAATAACCCATCATTGATGATAAATGCCGGCATTCATAAACCTGATGGAATTATCCTCGACCTTGAAGATGCTGTAGCAGTTGATAAGAAATTCGAAGCGAGGTTTATCGTTAGAAATGCATTGCGAGCATTGGATTTTTATGGTGCCGAGAGGATGGTTAGGATTAATCAAATACCAAAAGGGCTTGACGATCTTGAATATCTTGTGCCACATAATGTGAATCTTCTTCTTGTACCAAAATGCGAAAGCGCGGATCAGATTAAGCTGGTGAATAAAAAGATTGAAGAACTAAAGAAGAAATATAAGATTAAAACTAATATATGGCTGATGCCAATTATTGAAAGTTGTCTGGGCGTTATCAAATCTTATGAAATTGCATCTTCAGCTGATAATATTGTTGCAATGGCAATAGGCCTTGAAGATTACACAGCTGATTTGGGAACTAAACGTACCAACGAAGCTACAGAATCATTTTATGCAAGGTGTCAGGTGGTGAATGCATGTAAGGCTGCAGGAATACAGGCAATAGATTCTGTATTTTCTGATGTTGCCGATATGGAAGCTTTAAAATTAAATGTGCTGAAATCAAAATCTCTCGGATTTGATGGCATGGGCTGTATACACCCAAGACAAATTAAAGTGATATTTGAAAACTTTGCTCCTGATATTGATGAAATAGAAAAAGCAAAGAAGATAGTAAAAGCTTTTATTGAAGCTACCGAAAAAGGACTTGGCGTTGTTTCGCTGGATACAAAGATGATAGATCCGCCAGTTGTAAAACGGGCGCAAAGAACAATTGATATTGCAGTAAAAATGGGTAAGTTAAATAAAAACTGGAGGGAAGAATAAATGTCGTCAGTTAAATTAGTGAAAAATGCTTTGGGACGCCTTGTCCCGACTGAAGTTAACGGTCAACCACAAGTTCCTTATAAAGGAATCGGTAAATATAAACCAACAGGCAGAAAATACGCTCCTTTTATTGCAACTTCTGCAGATTATCCTGCTGATGGAAATAAAACAATTCCAACTTTAAAAGCAGCTCTAATTAAAGCTGGTTTGAAGAATGGTATGGTCATATCAACTCATCATCACTTTCGTAATGGTGACCTGATATCAAACCAGATTTTTGATATTGCAAAAGAACTAGGCATTAAAAACCTTACATGGGTTCCCTCTGCTTCCTTCGAATGCAATGCTCCTTTGGTGAAATATCTCGAAGATGGCACCATCCATCATATTGAAGGCAGTATGAACGGTTCGCTGGGTAGATTTACTTCTAATGGTGGAATGAAAGGGATGGGCATTCTTCGTTCTCATGGTGGCAGGTACCAGTCCATTCAGGATGGTGAAGTAGTTATTGATATTGCAGTTATTGCCGCACCTACAGCAGATGCTTTCGGGAACGCAACAGGCGACCGTGGTCCCGCTGCATGTGGTTTGCTTGGTTTTGCCCTTGCCGATTCACAATATGCCAATAAAGTTATTGTTGTTACTGATAATTTAGTGCCATTTCCATGCTATCCCTGGCAAATACATGGCAATTACGTTGATTATGTCGTAGTTGTTGATAAAGTAGGCTTACCTGAGAAGATTATTTCAGGAACGACTGAAGTAACAAAGAGTCCCGACAGGCTATTGCTAGCTGAAATGACAGCTAAGTTCTGTGATGAGGCAGGAATAATAAGAGATGGCTTTTCGTTCCAGGCAGGAGCAGGTGGCACAGCACTTTCCATTGGTATATATTTCGCTGATATATTAAGGGAAAGAGGAATGAAAGCTCGCTTTGCCCGTGGCGGAAGCAATAAATATCTTGTTCAGATGCTGGAAGAAGGATTGACTGATTTCATTCTCGATGGTCAGACCTTTGATCTGGAAGGCGTTCGTTCCATGCGTGAGAACTGGAACCATGTTAATACAAGTCCGTTTACCAGTTACAATTATCATGGAAAAGGAAACTTTGCCTCCATGGTGGATGTTGTGATTCTTGGCGCCACCGAAGTGGATGTTAATTTCAATGCTAATGTTGTTACACATTCTGATGGCGTTCTTTTACATGGTATAGGCGGATGGCAAAACTGTATATTCTCTAAATGCACTATACTTCCTGTTCCTTTATTCCGTGACAGGATTCCTGTTATCAAGGATGAAGTTACTACTATATGCGGTCCCGGTGAACTTATTGATGTTATTGTTACCGAAAGGGGCATAGCAATTAACCCTTTAAGAAAGGACTTGATGAAGGCAATGAAGAATACCAGTCTTCCTATAAAGACCATTACGCAATTAAAAGATGAAGCAGAACAAATTTGCGGCAAACCCGACAAGCCACGATTCACTAATGAGCCTGTGGCAGTGGTAAAATGGGTAGATGGTACGGTGATAGATACCATCTGGAAAATTGACAAGTAACTGTGTTTATTTGTTCTTTTAGTCTGGTAACAGACAATGTCATTAAGCTTATTAATCCGGCTTTAATAATTAATACTAATAAATATTAATGCTAGATGGACAAGAATATTTCCTATTTCGATGATCCATTAGGTAAAACAATTTATTATTATAAATGGACTTGTAAAAACAAAGCTGTAGCCGCAATTCAAATAGTACACGGCATGGCAGAACATGCTTTTCGTTATAATGATTTTGCAAATTTTCTGACGAATAATAATATCATCGTTTATGCAAACGATCACCGTGGGCATGGATTGACAGCCGGAACATTGGAAGAAACCGGATACTTCGCAGACAAGAATGGCTGGGAAATAACGACTGAGGATATACAGCAATTGACTGCCATAATAAAAAAAGAGAATCCAGAAATCCCTTTATTTATACTTGGTCACAGCATGGGCTCGCTTTTAGTAAGAAATTATTTTAATAAATATCCAGAGGAAATAAACGGATTGATACTTTCCGGGACATCATACAATCCTTCATATCTTTTAGTATTTGGGAAGGTTCTGGCTTCCATGCAAAAAATAATTTCAGGGAAAAAGCATAGGAGTATGCTGCTTGACAAATTGTCTTTCGGTAAATATAACAGCTCATTCAAACCCAACAGAACGAAATTTGACTGGCTTAGTCGAGATGATACGCAAGTGGATAATTACGTAAATGACTCGTTTTGTGGCTTTGTATGCACTACTTCATTTTATTCAGATTTATTCGGTGGTATATTAAAGATTCAGAAAAAAAGCTTTCTCCGGCTTACTCCCAAAAATATTCCTGTTCTTATAGTATCAGGCGAAAACGATCCTGTAGGAAACTTCACAAAAGGAGTTAATAAAGTTTATAACATATACAAAAACCAGGGCATCCGGGATATAAATGCGGTGTTTTATAAAGATTCCCGTCATGAAATCCTGAATGAGATAAATAAGGATGAGGTTTACACCTTTTTGCTTTCATGGATTCATAATTACATTTAATGCTTTTAAAATGGATATGTTTTCAAATAAAATTTAAACAATTTCGTAAAATTAATTTTGTTTATCAGTGAATTGTTGTAATTTTGTCACCCTTAAAATAAAGAATTTCGTTCTTTATTAAAAATGGTTCGGTAGTTCAGTTGGTTAGAATACGTGCCTGTCACGCACGGGGTCGCGGGTTCGAGTCCCGTCCGGACCGCAAAGTAATGCACAAAACATTTAAAACCGCTTCAAATCACTAAATTGAAGCGGTTTTTTTTGGCATATTTAAATAACTTCAGTTATTTATATTTTTACCGCTAATTTACCTGTATGATATCCGGAAAGATCAATATTACATTATATATTATACTATTTTCAGCAAACCTGTTGTTTCCTTTCAATGGTCTTTTTGCTCAGGATTGCAGGAAGGATAACAGTAAATGCCTTAATTGTCATTCAAAGCCAAACATCGTATTGACAGATAGCATTACTGGCAAAAAGGTAGAACATACGTACCCAAAAGGATTTGTTATTGATACAGGTTCATATTATCATTCAAGTCATAAAACCGTTTCCTGCGTAAAATGCCATTCTGAAGGTTATCAGAAGTATCCCCATCCTGCAGATCTAAAGAATAAACCAATGCCTTCCTGCATGGATTGCCATAAAGAAAATTACGACTCATATACTAAAATCAATTTTGACGCCATCGACAGTGCATACCGCAAAAGTGTTCATGCTGTTAACTTAAAAGAAAAGTTTTCCTGTGATTATTGCCACAGCCAGCATTATCTGAAAATAGGCACAGTAGGCGCAAAAGATGTTGAAGCCATTGTGGATTATGATAATAAAATATGCCTGAAATGCCACGATAATGCTGAAAGATATAACAGATTTGTTACTTCTCCCATGCCAGATCTGGCAGAAACCCATAAGTGGCTTCCTAATTTTGAATTTCACTTATCAGCCATCAGATGCATTGAATGCCATACCGCACATTCAAGCGGAATAGATGCTCAGCCCACATTGCCTTTCTCACTGCATAACAAGCAGAGAAACGAGCACTTTATCATGCATAATAATAGTTCACAACATAGCTGTGTTGAATGTCATTCGGGCAGCCCTGTGGTGTTACAATCCTTATATAAGTTTAAATCCAAAACAGAAAACAAGGATGGTTTCCTTAATGCCCCTCTTATAAAAAACGCTTTTGTCATAGGGGCAAACCGAAACATCTGCCTTGATATTGCCAGCATAATAATATTCGTTGTTTTACTCTGTTTCATTTTAGTTCATTTATGGTACAGATACAGGACAAAAAAACACTTAATCAAGCCCAGGCAGAGAGTGCATTCTCCTCCCCTGCTGTTATTGCATTGGCTCAATACTATTGTATTTGGCCTTCTTGTCATAACCGGTATCAGCATGCATTATTCCGGAAAGAAATTTCAGCTGATACAATTCAGCACAGCCGTTTCTGTTCATACTATGTGCGCTATAATTTTTATTTTCAGCAGCATCGTTTACTTAATGGTAACCATTAAAAACAGGAAGTGGAAGATTTACATGCTGCGAAAGTTTGTAATAAAGAAAAGCATCATACAGCTGAAACACACCTTGCCGGCAATGTTTAAAAAGCAGGCGCATTCTGTTGAAAAACAAAAAAGATTCAAACCAATCTACTGGTTAAGCTTAGAAGTGATATTCATATTGCTTCCGCTGCTTTTCATTACAGGCCTGGGTTTAATGTATCCCGAATATGTTTTTAAACAGGTATTCGGGATAAGCGGTTTATTCTTAATCGACCTGATCCATATTTGCGTTGCATTTGCAATTACCATGTTCATGGCTGTTCATATATACATGACTACCATTTCAAGAAAACATTTTAGTAATTTGAAAGCGATGATTAAAGCATGGAAAAATTAATATTCTGAAAGTAAATCATAAAGCACAAATGAAAAAGATATTCGACTTTTTGTTTTCTGTTAAAGTAACTCTTCTGTTGCTTTTGCTCTTCGCAATAGTCACCGCCGCTGCTACCTTTATTGAAGACAGGGTTGATACCGCTGCTGCCAGGATGATGGTGTATAATGCAAAGTGGTTTGAGGTTTTATTTCTTTTGCTTATTCTGAATTTTATCGGAAATATCAGAAGGTTTAATTTACTAAGCAGAAAAAGGATCACCGCTTTTATTTTTCACTTCGCTTTCATTATTATTATTCTCGGGGCAGGCATCACAAGGTATTTCGGATATGAAGGAAATATGCATATTTGCGAAGGAAAATCTTCAAATGTGATTTCAATTTCAGGTAAAGCAGATAAGGAAATTAAACTTCCATTTTCACTATGCCTTGATAATTTCAAACTGGAAAGATATCCCGGTTCAACAAGCCCTTCCTCCTATTCAAGTAATGTCACACTTATTGACACAAGGAATAACAAAAATGAAAAGCATGTTATTTCCATGAATAATGTTCTTGATTATGACGGTTACAGGTTCTTCCAGTCATCGTTCGACATGGATGAAAAGGGAACAATCCTGACAGTGAGTCATGATTTCTGGGGAACATGGATAACTTATCTTGGCTATTTCCTTTTAGGCGCGGGTCTGCTGTTAACACTCATAAGTAAGAATTCAAGATTTTATGCATTGCGCCATAACATCAGGAAAATAAGGGAAACGAGAAAAGCAGCATCGTTAACTGTTCTGCTGATAATTGGTTTGAGCAGTATATCTTTTTCGCAAAAACTTAATCAGAACATTGTGAGCAGGGAACATGCTGATAATTTTGGTCATCTCATAGTGCAGACATTCGACGGCAGGTTTGAACCCATACACACCCTTGCTTATGATGTGATGCACAAAATATCGAGGAAAGATAAATTCAATGCAGAGGGAAAAGGTGATAATGTGGATGCTATGCAGCTTCTCATTGATATGATCATCGACCCTGCGTACTGGGAACAACAAAAAATCATTTATATCCGTGAAAAATCAGTTCAGGATGTTGTGGGAGTGACAGGCGGCTACGCTTCATACAATGATTTCTTTAATCCCCGGTTTCAATATAAGCTTTCCGGCTATGTTGAAAATGCTTTCAGGAAAAGCCCTGCCGGACAAAGCACCTTTGATAAGGAAATCATAAAAGTGGATGAACGCGTTAACTTATTCATGAGCCTGATGGAGGGTTACCTGTTCAAGCTGTTTCCTGCTCCCCACTCGTCAAATAACCAATGGGTGAATGTTAATGACACGCTTGCCCATATCCCGCTGACAGGCTCCATAGCAAAAATCAATGATGACCTGCGTTTAAAGGATTTTACTTATACCAATGTTCTGGAATTGTATTTTAAGACTGTTTACGACGCCATGAAAAGCGGTGACTATTCCCGTGCAGATAAAATAGCCGACGATATGGAAAACATGCAGCGCCAGAATTCTGCTGCTTTGCTGCCTTCGCAAACTCAGGTTGATTATGAAATATTCTATAATAAAGCTAAGATATTTGAAAACCTTAGGAATATATATGGTATTCTCAGCCTGGTAATGCTTATGCTTGCCTTTGCTGAAAATCTAAGGATAAGGAAGAGTAAAATCATTACCATTAGCCTTAATGTATTTATTGTGTTACTGGCTCTGGCTTTTCTTTATCATACTTTTGGCATGGGATTGCGCTGGTATTTAACATCTCATGCGCCCTGGAGCAATGGTTATGAAGCCCTGCTGCTTGCTGCATGGGGCGCTATGCTTGCCGGCTTCTGCTTTTTACGTTATTCCAGAATTACTCTTGCGGCAACAGCATTGCTGTCGTTTGTAATGCTGATGACAGCAGGGCTCAGCAGTTACGACCCTCAACTGACAAACCTCCAGCCTGTATTAAAATCCTACTGGCTTATACTGCATGTTGCAGTAATAACCATCAGCTATGGCTTCCTGGGATTAGGCTTTATACTGGGACTGATGAATTTGTTCTTGTATTTATTTAAAACAGCAAATAACCATGCACGCCTCAGCCTGCTTATAAGCGAGCTTACATGCATTAATGAAATGAACCTGGAAACAGGTCTATTCCTTGCTGTAGCGGGAACCTTTCTCGGGGGCATATGGGCGAATATCACATGGGGAAGCTACTGGGGCTGGGATGCCAAAGAAACATGGGCGCTTATTATCATTGTGGCGTATGCTGTTATACTTCACCTGCGGCTTGTCCCGAAACTTAAAAGGGAATATATTTTTAATGTTGCATCTGTGGCAGGATTTGCAACGGTGCTGATGACATTTATAGGCGTGAATTATTACTTATCCAAAGGGCTTCACAGTTATGGCGCAGGCGATACTCCAGTTTTCCCTGTATGGGCATGGATAATGATAACAGCCTTAGTATTGCTGATGATTGCTGCAGGGGTGAAAGAAAAACTTTTAAATAGAAAGGTTTAGTCTATTCTTTTACAAACTTCCTATTTGCAATTTACAGAGGACATAGCTGCATGCTACGCCAAACGAGCAAAGAATTTATTAGCGGTGAACCTCGCCCATATTATCTATAAGGTGCTGTGCGGTAATTACAGCGCGCGAGTAATCTTTATCCACAAACATCTTCTCGGGGTACCGGATATAGAGATGCACGCATTTCCTCATGTCCCATAGCCATTCCAGCTCTTTGCCATTGGCGGCAGTGATGATGTTAAGCTTTACCAGCGCCTTTATCTTTTCGGTAAGTATCACTGGGGGCTCATGCTTTTTGCGGGGGAAGCGCTTTTCGTAAAAATACTTCACTATGCTTTCGCATACCGAACCCATTAAAATAATGCCATGCTGCACCAGCATTTTACGCGTTACGCTGTGAATAGTAGTGCGGTTTAGCAGCCAGCAATAGATGTCCGACAGGCGCAGGTTGGTGCTGATGGTTGTCTTCAGCCTTTCGTCGGGGATAAATGTAAGCTTGTTCTTCAGCTTGTCTATTTCGGTAAGGTAATCCCACGGAAGCCGTATCATGTACTGCTTCCCGTCGTACTTTTCGGGGTCGTCGGGACCAATATAGCGGCTCACTTCCTCCAGCATATCATTGATGCTTTTTATGGTTGCGGCCAGCTCGCTGTCGTTTTTTATCATATTAAACTTTGTTAACTGCCTCCTTTACTCCCATTCCCACTTCCCCGTTCGCACTCGTCTCCTGACGAGTGCAAAAACAAAAGTATAACAAAATTCTAAAAACCATTGTATATTTTGGCTGTTTTGTAAGCAAAAACAAGCTCTAAAACGATAAATCGGTAAAATTACGGAGCTTATTCGGGCAAATTGCAGTAATTCTAGTGAGAATTGCACCAACTCTTGTAACGATAGCAGCGTTCGTTACAACGATTGCATCATTCGTTACAACGATAGCGTCATTCGTTACAACGATATCGTCATTCGTTATAACGATATCGTCATTCGTTACAACGATATCGCCTTTCGTTACAACGATATCGTCATTCGTTACAACGATATCGCCTTTCGTTACAACGATATCGCCTTTCGTTACAACGATTGCACCATTCGTTATAACGTTACACACTTATTTTATATAAAATACCCGAAAAGCAAAGAGTTCCCGGAGCAATTTGCCCCAAATCACTCTGATTTTAGCTGTAAAACAGGCAAAACTTACCGGATTTCCGCGAATTTTCTACTGTATGCCTGTATAAATCCAGAAATCCCACATATAAGGGTCGGGAAAAGTGATGTTCGAGACCTGCCTACCGGACAGGCAGACTCCATGCACTTAACTTTGAACATTCGAACATTCGAATATTTGAACAATCGAACATTTGAACATTTGAACATTCGAACAATTGAACATTCGAAAAATCGAATTGAGAACCATTTACTGCCAACTGCCGCTGCTCCGCCGCGGCGGACTGCCTACTTTTTTAACTTTAGGCACCCTAGGCACTTTAAGTACTCTAGGCACTTATCTTTGAACATTTGAACAATCGAACAATTGAACAATCGAATTGAGAACTGCCTACTGCTCCTGCTTAATGCCTACTTTTCTACTATAACTTTTACCTAATAAAAATTTCTCTCTACATTCGTATCCTGAAATTACTGTCATGCGTGAGATCGTCATAGAGAACGCCTGTGAAAACAATTTAAAGAATGTTTCCCTCCGAATACCGCATTACCGGCTTATAGTGGTTACCGGTGTGTCGGGCAGCGGCAAGACCAGCCTTGTTTATGATGTGCTGTTTGCCGAAGGAAAGCGTTTGTTCTTTGAGAATTTCATCAGCGGAAGGATGGTATCGGCAAAGCTTTCCCGTCCGAAAGCTTCTTTAATAGAAGGCTTGTTTCCTGTAATTGCTGTCGACCAGAACAATGTGGTTCGCAACCCGCGTTCAACGGTGGGTACGCTAACCGAGCTTTACGATTATCTGCGTTTGCTTTTTGCACGGCTTGGAAAATCAGATATGCCAGATATGCATCCAAACCGCAGCTTGTTCTCTTTTAATCTTCCCGATGGCTATTGCCCTGCCTGCAAAGGATTGGGAGTGCAGGATCATATCGACCCTAACCTGCTGATAAGTGATGCATCCAAAACAATCAGAGGCGGAGCTTTTGTGCTGACTACACCTAATAATTACATAGTTTATTCGCAGGTTACCATGGCTGTCCTCGACCAGGTGTGCCGTGCAGAAGGCTTTACTATTGATATTCCCTGGCAAGACCTTAGCGATGAACAAAAGAATGTGGTACTCAATGGTTCAACAAAAATAAAAGTGTTGTTTGGCAAGCACCCGCTTGAATCAAGGCTGCGCTGGACAGGCATCACGGCAAAACCGCGCGAAGAAGATTATTACAAAGGCATACTTCCTGTGATGGAAGAAATTCTAAGGCGTGAACGTAATCCCAACATCATGCGTTTTGCACGTTCCCATACCTGCACACAATGCGGCGGAAAGCGCCTTAATGAAAAAGCTTTGTCAGTGAAGCTTTGGGAACGCACTATTTCTGATTTCTCGGAAATGAGTATCAAACAAATCAACACATTCTTTACTGAATTAAAACCTTCATCAGGCGAAACGCTTGTTGTGGAAGCTGTACGTGAAGCCATACTCAAACGTACAAATCTTTTAATGAAATTAGGTACAGCTCACCTGTCACTGAATCGTGAATCTATTTCATTAAGCGGAGGTGAAGCGCAGCGTATTCGTTTGGCTAACCAGGCTGCAACCGAACTGCGCAATGTATTGTATATCCTCGATGAACCAAGTGCCGGACTGCATCCCTCCGAACATCATCATTTGCTTGAAGTGATGAGAACACTGGTGAACAATGGCAATACGGTTTTGCTTGTCGATCATGACGAACAAAGCATACGCGAAGCAGACTGGATAATTGATATAGGGCCGGGAGCAGGCCATGCAGGAGGGAAAGTATTATACAATGGCACGGCAAAAACATTCTTCAGTCAGCCGCAAGCAGAAAGCATTACGAGGAAGTATCTGGTTGAGAAAAAAGAGGTGATTAAGGAAACCAATAAGCCTGAGAACAATGTTTTTTTCACTGCTGAACATGCCAACAAAAATAATCTTCGCAATATTTCACCCCGTTTTCTGATCAATGCTTTTAATGTGATTACGGGGGTTTCGGGAAGCGGCAAGACAAGTCTTGTTAATTTTCTAATTGAAAATACTATCAAACAAAAGAGTGGTGGAACTGATATTTTCCGCAAAGTAATTCATATTGACACCTCCCCTATCGGGCGAACGCCAAAAAGCAATCCTGCCACGTATACAGGTTTATCCGATCATGTGCGCGACCTGCTGGCATCTTTGCCGGAATCTCATCAAAGGGGTTTTAAAAAAGGACAATTTTCATTTGTAGTGAAAGGCGGAAGATGCGAGAGCTGCTGTGGTGCAGGCGTTCAGCAAATAGGAATGCATTTCCTTGGGAATGTTGAAGTTGTTTGCGATGTGTGCGAAGGAAAACGATTCACCGAAGAAACGCTAGAAATAAAATATAAGGGACTTAACATTTTCAATATACTTGAATTAACGGTTGACGAAGCGCATATCTTTTTTGATGGACATAAAAAGATAACTGCAATAACAGGAATACTTTCAGAGTTGGGCCTCGGCTATATTAAACTGGGACAAGCATCAACTACTCTTTCGGGAGGCGAAGCCCAACGGGTAAAACTTGCCACTGAGCTTGCACGTTCATCAAGCGGGCAAACCTTTTATATCCTTGATGAGCCGACAAGCGGTTTGCATATGGCCGATATAGAAACTCTTCTGAAGGCATTGAAAAAACTGATTGCAAAAGGCAATACTATGCTTTGCATTGAACACGATCCTTCTTTTATTCTCCATTCTGACTGGATGATTGACCTTGGTCCCAGAAGCGCTGATGAAGGAGGCCATATAGTTGCTGAAGGTTTTATAAAAGATCTGATACAACATCCCCAATCAATCACTGCTTTTGAACTCAGAAAATTCTTAGCCCGCGATGCTACGGAAAAGAGAACCGAAAATATTCCATGCAGTGATGCAACCATTAACGCTACTATAAAACTGATCGGAGTTGAAACCAACAATCTTAAAAACATTGATGTATCATTCCCTGTTGATGCCATTACAGCGGTAACCGGAATTTCCGGCAGCGGAAAATCATCATTGGTTTATGGGACGCTATATGCGGAAAGTCAGCGAAGGTTTCTTGAAGGAATGTCTTCCTACATCAGGCAGTTTACAACCAAAACAGGTGTTCCTGTTCTGAAGGAAAGCAAGGGATTGATACCTGCAATCTCTATACAAAAGAAAAATCCCATCAATAATCCGCGTTCAACTATTGCAACATATACCGGTCTGTATGACTTGTACCGACTGATGTTCAGCAGGCTTGCAAAAGCTAATGCAAGTAACACCCCTCCTTTATCCACTGCATTTTCATTCAACAGTGAAGAAGGTGCATGCCCTGTTTGTAAAGGCTTGGGAAGCATAATAGTTTGCGATGCCGATAAATTAGTTACACATCCTGAAAAGCCATTAATAGCCGGCGCTCTTGATGGTAACAAAACAGGCAGTTTCTATGGAGACCCTTATGGACAATATGTAGCCACTTTACTAACTGTTGGCAAAAAGTTCGGAATTGATTATTCAGTCCCATACAAAGAACTGGATAATGAGGCCAAAAAAATTGCAATGGAGGGTTGCAGTGAAGAGATATTTGATGTAGAATGGAATTACAAAAGGGGCACTCATCAGGGCCTTCACAAACTTAAAACGACATGGCCCGGATTTTTAAAACTTGTTGAAACAGAATATTTCCGCAAACATGCAGATGCACGAGGCGAAGCCATGCTTCCTTTAATGAAAAATATGAAGTGTGAGAATTGCCATGGTTTCCGGCTTAAACCCGAGATGCTTAAATTCAAAATCAAAGGACTGCATATAGGACAGCTAACCGAACTGACAGCTGAAGATGCTTTGGAATGGATCAACAGCAATTTCACAGAAACATTTATAATTGAACTGGAGAAGCAGGCTGCTATATCTTTCAAACAGCATATTGCCGGTCGTCTTGATTCTCTATTAAAGGCAGGCATAGGATATATTTCAACAAACAGAATTATTGGAACACTTTCCGGCGGAGAGTTTCAGCGATTGCAACTTGCACGACTTGTAAGGGATCCATTTACCGGTGTTGCCTATATTCTTGATGAACCCTCTTTCGGCTTGCATCCCAAAGATGCAAAACGAATAAGCGATCTTATTGTAAACCTGAATCAACACGGTAATAGTGTTGTTATGGTGGAACATTCACCTACACTTCTTGAAAAATCAAATTATATAATAGAATTGGGCCCCGGTGCAGGTAATGATGGAGGACAAATAATTTATTCAGGAAGTAAAAAAGAAATCTCCGTTGATGATGTAAAGATTTCTGAACAATTCCATAATGAAGGAAATCCAGAAAAAGGTTTAAGAATATCCAAGGCGTATGCAAATAACCTCCAAAATATTGATGTAGAAATTTCTTCAGGAATAATGACTGTTATAACAGGTGTAAGCGGTAGCGGTAAAACCAGCTTGCTCGACAAGGTTATTTATGAAAGCTATACTAGCAATAAGCCAGCTTACTGTGAAAGTATTTCAGGCTTAGAAAATTTCTCAAGTCTTATTTATATTGAGCAAACTGCAATGGGGAAAGGTCGTAATGCTACAATTGGAAGCATGCTTGGGATTTCGGATGTAATTGCCAAAATATTTGCATTGACAGATGATAGTAAAGAAAAAGGTTTTAAATCTTCTCATTTCATCAATGGTTCTAAAGAAAGTCGTTGTGCTGCATGCGAAGGCACAGGCTTTAACCAGGTCAGCATGGATTTCTTTAACGACATTATTTCTCCATGTGAAAAATGCGGAGGCAGTGGTTTCAATGATGAATCTCTCGAAATATTAATAGATGATAAAACTATCTGGGATACCCTTCAAATTCCTTTTAATGAATTATCATGCTTTTTAGATTCTCATCTTCATGGCAAATCAAAAGCGCAGACAGAATCTGTTTTTGAACTTATTAAAAAAACCGGTCTTGGACACCTCTCAAGCGGACGATTACTGAGAACCTTATCTACAGGAGAATTACAGCGCCTGAAACTTGTTTCAGGACTTTCTAATAAAAACGGCAACAACAATCTCTTCTTGCTGGATGAACCAACCGGTGGTTTGCATCCTAAAGATATCGAACATTTGATAAAGTTGTTCTACGAGCTAATTGAAGCTGGGAATACTATTATATGCGTGACACACGAGCCTATGCTGATAGCAAATGCTGCTAGAACAATTGAACTTGGTCCTGGTGGAGGGACAAAGGGAGGGCGGATTGTTGCTTAACATTAAATTATTATGGTAGTGAACAGAATCAAAAACCGTTGTAAAACACTATTTTAATAAAAGATCCAAAAGCCTCTCGGGCAGGCACTTTATACTTTTCAATATTCATTTGAAATAAAATATCTATCATGAAAAATACTCACGCTGTAGTGTTTTTTTTGGTATTATTATTATAAATTTAAAAGAAATTATTTACTTTTACTCATTAATATATTCACAAATAACCTGAAAATTAATTAAATAACTTTAATATCGTAAGCCTTTATGAGAGATTTATCTGCAAATTTGTTTCTGACGAAGAAATTGATAAAACTTATGGTTTTACTTTTCTTCTTTTTAACATTGATTGTAAATGTAAGCGCACAAACATTGACACCTTCATCAACAAGTTACTGTGCGGGTGGTAGTATCACGTTTACTATAACAGGGGCAACTCCATCTTCCTCTTATGACTTATACAAAGATGGCAGCGATGTTGAAACAGAAACTGCCGATATCAGTGGTACTGTTACTTTTACTGGTAATTATACTGCAGGAGATTTCACAACAGATCCTGCAACTAATGAAGTAGATATTACAGAAAATCCATTGCCTACAGCATATAATGTAACAGGGACCGGCACTTATTGTTCAGGAGATGAAATAACTGATGTTGGATTGGATGGTTCGGACAACGGTGTAAATTATCAACTATACTTAGATTTATCGGCGGTCGGTTCACCTGTTGCAGGAAACACAGGTAATTCAATTGATTTAGGAAATCAACCCACGACAGGCACATATACAGTAGTCGCAACAGATGCTTCAACAGGATGTATTAATAACATGAACGGCGAAGCCGATATTACAATCAATGACTTGCCAAATGCATATAATGTAACAGGAGGCGGTTCTGATTGTTCAGGAGGCAGCGGAGTTGATGTTGGTTTAGATAATTCAGACATTAATGTAAATTATCAATTATACATAGATTTATCAGCGGTCGGTTCACCTGTTGCAGGAAACACAGGTAATTCAATTGATTTTGGAAATCAAACCACGACAGGCACATATACAGTAGTCGCAACAGATGCTTCAACAGGATGTACTAATAACATGACAGGCGAAGCCGATATTACAATCAATGACTTGCCGAATGCATATAATGTAACAGGAGGCGGATCATATTGTTCAGGTGGCTCAGGAGTTGATGTTGGATTGGATTATTCAGACGACTGGGTAAATTATCAATTATACAATGGAACAAATACAATTGGCAGCCCTATTCAAGGCACTAATGGTATACTTAACTTTGGTTATCAAACAGCAGGAGGCATATATACAGTTGTTGCGGTAGATGGCACAACTGGATGTATAAATAACATGAACGGTAGTGCAGGTGTGTATGAATATTTAGCACCAACAACATATACTGTAACAGGAGGCGGCTCTTATTGTTCGGGTAAGTCAGGAGTTCATGTTGGATTGGATGGTTCGGATTCCGGTGTAAATTATCAATTGTACAATGGAGCCAGTTATGTTAGTTCAGCTGTTGGGGATGGTAATCCTATAGACTTTGGAAACCAGACAACAGCAGGCACATATACAGTTGTTGCAACAGGCACAACATTAATTTCAAATATTGCAGGCTGTACAATTAGCATGAACGGTAGTGCAACAGTAGTAGTAAATCCTTTACCGACAGTATATGATGTAACCGGAGGTGGTTCTTATTGTTCAGGAAGTTTAGGAGTTGATGTTGGATTGGATGGTTCAGATATTGGTGTAAATTATCAATTATTCAATGGAATCAATTTATACCATGGAATCCAGGCAATTGGCGATCCTGTTCAGGGTACTGGTAATGCACTTGATTTTGGTTATCAGACAGCAAGTGGCGCATATACAGTATTTGCTACAAATGATTTAACAGGCTGTACTAATTTCATGAATGATAGTGCAACAATAACAGTAAATTCATTACCAACAGCATATCATGTAACAGGTGGCGGTGCATATTGTTCAGGAGGCTCAGGAGTTGATGTTGGATTGGATTATTCTGACGACTGGGTAAATTATCAATTATTCAATGGTACAAATACAGTTGGTGACCCTGTTCCGGGAACTGATGATGTACTTGATTTTGATTATCAGACAGCGGGAGGCACTTATACAGTAGTCGCAACAGATGGGATAACAGGATGTACAAATAACATGAATGGCGAAACCGATATTACTATAAATTACGGCACACATAATGTAATTACTGAAACAGCATGCAACAGTTATTTATGGCATGGAACAACTTATACCGTCGGTGGTACATATTCTTTTAATTATTCCAATGGTACAGGATGCGCTTCAACAGATACATTGCACCTGACTATCAATACCAGTACAACGGGCGATACAACAGCGACAGCCTGCACCAGCTTTAAATGGTATGGAATGACTTATAATACTTCAAGCACACCAACACATATTTTGACAAACAAAAAAGGATGCGATTCAACTGTTACATTGAATTTAACTATAAATAACAATACAACTTCAAGCACTACCCATACCGCTTGCAATAGTTATTTATGGAATAGTATAACCTATACTACCTCGGGTGATGAGATATTTAATAAAACTAATTCAAAAGGATGTGATTCGACAGCAACATTGCATTTAACTATTAATTACAGTACGACAGGCGATACTTCAGCCACTGTCTGCAACAGCTTTGGTTGGTATGGATATATATACACTACATCAAGCACACCAACGCATATTTTGACTAATAAAGCTGGATGTGATTCTACGGTAACATTAAATCTAACTGTTACAGTATGCACAGGCATAGGTGAAACTGTAAGCACTTTCCATGTTTTAATCTACCCAAATCCTTCAACAAATTGTATTACAATAGAAAACCCTCAGCAGGGAGAAATTGAGATTTTAAATGTGCAGGGACAGGTAATAGAAACCTTTAAAGCCATCAACAATAAAACGAATGTTAATGTCTCGGCATTTGCAGCCGGTTTATATATTGTGGAAATCAAAACCGGAAATGGAATTGCTATAGAAAAGTTTGTGAAAGAATAAAGATTTATACCCGATTCTGCTAATTCCTTTTGCAGGTCGGGTTTAACTTTGTTCTAATAAGCAAAAAAAATAACGCTTGAAATTAAAGGTATTCAAGCGTTTCATAGAATTTCTGGCGGAGAGGGGGGGATTCGAACCCCCGGTACCCTTTCGAGTACGGCAGTTTAGCAAACTGCTAGTTTCAGCCACTCACTCACCTCTCCTTATTATAATACCTGTGTTTAGCTGAACAGGATTGCAAAGGTAGATATTCAAATTATATTCACAAAATTTTATTT
>JBEKEO010000007.1:0-62160 GCA_050013795.1 Bacteroidales bacterium | reverse complement strand
TCGATCTCACGTTGTAACATTTTCTCTTTTGGAGAACTGAAGAAGTTATATGCAAACACCAACACCATTGATGCAAAAACAAAACCAGCAACCACAATATAAAGAACCCGCTTTAGCTTGTCTTTGATAGAAACCCGGACCTTTTCGAAAGCCAGCGACTTTACGTTAAAATGATATTGATGTTTTTTCTTTTTCTTGAACATGAAATGAAGAATTGTCCTATTATTTAGGATCAATAAAAATGCAAAAAAGAGTCAAATTTGGACTGCCTTAAGTGCAAAACTAACAAAATACCCTAACTTTGCAAACATCTTGTTCTAAAAAAATGTTAATTCAATTTACCCGGATATGAATGCTGCCGATATAAGGAGAACGTTCACAGGCTTCTTTGCCTCGAAAAACCATGCAATTGTGCCTTCGGCACCCATGGTTATAAAGAATGACCCCACTTTGATGTTTACCAATGCCGGAATGAACCAGTTTAAGGATATATTCCTTGGCAACTCACCTGCAAAACACAACAGGGTAGCCAATTCCCAAAAGTGCCTTCGCGTATCTGGAAAACATAACGACCTCGAAGAAGTAGGTCATGATACCTATCACCATACTATGTTCGAAATGCTTGGTAACTGGTCGTTTGGGGATTATTTTAAGAAAGAGGCAATCGAATGGGCATGGGAACTGCTTGCGGATGTGTACAAAATTGATAAGGACAGGATGTACGTTACCATATTTGAAGGAGATAAGACCGATGGTATTCCTGCTGACTCTGAAGCTAAAGGTTACTGGAAAAATCTGATAGCTGAGGATAGGATTCTTAACGGTTCGAAGAAAGATAACTTCTGGGAAATGGGCGATACAGGTCCTTGCGGTCCATGTTCGGAAATCCATGTTGATATTCGGGATGATAAAGAAAGAAAAAAAATTGATGGCAAATCCCTCGTCAATAAAGGCGACCCACATGTTATTGAAATATGGAACCTTGTTTTCATTCAATACAACCGTCTTGCTGATGGAAAGCTGGTTCCTCTTCCCGCTAAACATGTTGACACCGGCATGGGATTTGAAAGGCTTTGCATGGTCATACAGGGAAAGAAATCGAATTACGATACGGATGTTTTTCAACCCATCATTGCTGAAATAGCCAAACTATCAGGTAAGAAATATGGAGCGGAGGTGAAAGCCGACATTGCTATGCGTGTTATTGCCGACCATCTACGCGCTATTGCATTTGCTATTGCCGACGGACAACTGCCTTCCAATAATAAAGCAGGCTATGTTATCCGTCGCATTTTAAGAAGAGCGGTTCGTTATGGTTATACTTTCCTGGGGTTTAAAGAACCATTTATGCATGAACTTATGCAGGTTCTGGTAAATCAGATGGGTGAGTTTTTCCCTGAACTAAAGTCACAGCAGGAGTTAATACGAAAAGTGATAGCCGAAGAAGAACTGGCTTTCCTTCGTACACTTGCCACAGGCATACAGCGTTTCGAGAATTACATTCAATCAAATCCTGATAAAAAAGTTATTGAAGGAGCATTTGCTTTTGAGCTTTTCGACACCTTCGGTTTTCCTTTCGACCTTACCCAGCTTATGACAAAAGAAAAGGGCTGGGCTGATGATGTAAAAGGTTTTAATGAAAACATGGAGGAGCAAAAGAAACGTTCGCGAAATGCCGCAACCATGGATACCGAAGACTGGGTGGAACTGAAAGCTGTTAAGGATACTGAGTTCGTGGGCTACGATGCATTGTCCTGCGATGCTATAATTCTTAAATACCGGAAAGTTAAAGCAAAGGACAAAGAATTCTTTCAGCTTGTACTTGATAAGACCCCTTTCTATGCTGAATCGGGCGGACAGGTGGGCGACCGTGGTTATATAGAAGCCAAAGGCGAAAAAATTTCAATTGAAGACACCAAAAAGGAAAACAATCTTACTATCCATATTACCAAAAAACTTCCGAAAGATGTCAATGCCGTTTTGCATGCAGTGGTTGATAAGAATAAAAGGTTGCTTACCGAAAACAACCATACGGCAACACACCTGCTGCATTCTGCATTGAAGAAGGTTCTTGGAACTCATGTGGAGCAAAAAGGTTCGCTGGTTGATGATGAGCATTTGCGTTTCGACTTTTCACATTTTGCTAAAATGACGGGAGAGGAAATTGCAAAAGTGGAGGCCTTGGTGAATGAGAAAATACGTGAGAATATCATTATTGAAGATATGCGCAATATGCCGATTGCCGAAGCGCAGAAGATGGGTGCCACTGCCCTGTTTGGTGAAAAGTACGGCGATCATGTACACGTGGTGGCATTCGACAGGAACTATTCTATTGAGCTTTGCGGAGGCACGCATGCTCATGCTACAGGGCAGATTGGAATATTTAAAATACTTTCCGAAAGCGCTGTTGCTGCCGGTATCCGAAGGATTGAAGCCATCACCGGGTTGAAGGCAAAACAATTTTATAATATCCAGAGCGAGATCATATCTCAGTTATATGAGTTACTAAAAAACCCCAAAGATATTTTACAAAGCGTTACACAACTGCAGGAACAGAACACATCCCTGCAAAAACAAGTGGATGATTTCCAGAAAGAAAAAGCTCTCGGGCTGAAAGATGAATTGAAATCCCGACTTCAAAATGTAAACGGTATAAATTTCATTGCCGAAAAAATACCGTTGGAAGCCTCAGGGGCAAAGGACCTTGCTTATGCACTGAAAAATGATACCGAAAATCTTTTCCTTGTTTTCGCATATGAAAGCGAAGGTAAACCCGGACTTGCAGTGATGATATCAGAGAATCTGGTTAAAGAAAAAAATCTTGATGCCGCTAAAATTGTTCGCGAACTTGCCAAAGAGATACAAGGTGGCGGTGGCGGACAGCCTTTCTTTGCAACAGCCGGAGGCAAGAATGCCGCAGGAATTGAGAAAGCGCTGGAAAAAGCGAAAGATATTTTTAAATAGAATTAAATAATTATTTTTTCAAATGCAGCTGCTTTCACCGCATTCATAATAGGAATATAACCTGTGCAGCGGCAAAGGTTACCTTCAAGGGCTTCTTTAATTTCAGCTTCAGTTGGGTTTGGTTTTGCATCGAGCAAAGCTTTAGCACTCATCAGCATACCGGGTGTACAGAAGCCGCATTGTACAGCGCCAAATTTCAAGAAAGATTCCTGCAGTTTGGAAAGGACATCATTCTTTTCAATATTTTCAATGGTTTCAATAACGGCGTCCTGTAGTTGTCCTGCAAGAACAAGGCAGGAGCATATTGCTTCGCCATTTATAATTACGGTACATGCGCCGCATTCGCCAATACCGCAACCTTCTTTGGTTCCTGTTAATCCCAAATGCTCTCTTAATATATCAAGCAGGCGGAGGGAATCATCAACATCAAGCTGGTGGATTTTATTATTTACGGTAACTTTTATTTTTGACATAATGTTTTTCTTATTTCGTTCCTGACGGAACTTTAAATTAATCGGTTTATATTTTCTACCGATATTATGTTCCTAACGGAACAGTTTATAATTGGTTTTATTAATACTAAATATTCAAGCTTTTCAATGTTTTTGTCCCGTTAGGGACAATATTTTGGTAAAAGCAACAAACAAAAAACATTAAGTGCTGTTAGGCACGAAATAATTAATCTAAAACTGATTTGAAAATAAAGCGTTCATCATACTTTATCTCAAAACTTTCAAGCAGCTCTTTATATTCATCAATAAACTTTTTCTTTTTATGATGCTCCTTCTGATTCATGATGTAATTTATAACAGTAGGTAATTGAGATTTGCTATATGAAAAAGCGCCATAACCTTCCTGCCATGAAAAATGTCCTCTAAAAACTTTCTTCTCATTAATCCATTTTGACGAACCGCCTTTTATATCCTGCAATAAATCAGATAAAGACTGTGAAGGGCGCATTCCAAATAATACATGAACATGATCGGGCGCACCATTTATTGCTAGTGGTTTATGGTTATTTGTTTTAATTATACCCATGATATATTTGTACAGTTCTTCTTCTAAACATAGTGAAATAAGGCATTCTCTGTTCTGAACTGCAAAAACAGCATGTATATGAATTTGAGTGTAAGTGTTGGCCATAACTCTTACCTTTTAATTTTAACCAAAATTTCTTTTAAAATATCTTTACAAATGTTAATGAAAACCGGTGTTTTGTATTCCGACGACCAACGAGTTCCTATAGCAGAATCGATAATGTTTTGCAGAGACGTTTCAATTTCATCAATCAGCGATACAGTAAGTTTTTTCCCGATAAATAATTGTTCAATCTCTTCAATGCGTTTTGGCTTGTCAAACAAGGAACCTGCTGCAATCCTGCATTCTTCGATATTGTTTTCCATATCAAATGCGATCATTGCACCCACGCTCATACGGGTAATATTCACGGCATTTCTTCTTCCCAATTGATAATAGCTATGGTAGTATTTCTTTTGAGGAAGCGGAATAACAATAGACGTGAGTATCTCGTTTGGTTTTATCTGTGTCTGATAATTTTTCACAACAAAATCCTTAACCGAAACTTCTCTTTGCCCATCTTTGGTTTGCAAAACAACCTTTGCATCATAAAGTATCAAAGGGGGCACAGAATCGGCACAGGGAGCTGCATTCACTATATTGCCCCCGAATGTTGCCCTGTTACGTATCTGCTTGGAACCTATCAGAGAACAAGCATCAATAAGTATAGGAAAATTCTTTATTATTGCTTTGTTCCCTATAATTGATGTCACCGAAGCTCCACTTCCAATTACGATGGAATTTTTAGTTTTTTTGATTCTTTTCAATTCCTGCAATTGAGAAATGTCGAGCAATTTTTCGGTTTCATTTCTTTTTCTGAGTTCAATGATAACATCTGTTCCACCAGCAATGATTTTATATTCTTCATTTATCAGCGACAAAGCTTTTTTCAATGTTTTTGGACTTATCATCGAAATGTTTGAAACACGGGGAGCCTGTTTCCTTTTCTTGATCACAAGTCCTGCTTCGCTTTGCCTGCTGGGTTTTGACAGATGTTTTCCCAAATAAACCCTTTCAAGTGTTAGTGGTATCTGATAAAAGTTCTTCCCTGTAGCGAATTTCACTGCATTGTTAATTGCGGCTGATGCAAGCTCCAGCGTAGGTTCGCCTATGCTCTTTGCGCCGAAAGGCCCATATTTGTCTTCGTTTTCAACAAGTATCGCTTCTATGACAGGGATGTCTTTTATGGTCGGAAGAAGGTACTCATCAAGGTTGGAAGATTTTACAACTCCTTGCAGCACATTAAAATCCTCTAGTATCGCATAACCGATTCCTTGCGCAATACCACCATAAACCTGTCCTTCTATACCAAGTTTATTGATCACTTTACCGACATCATGAGCAGCAGTTACCTTTAACACTTCCAGTTTTCCTGTTGAAGTATCAACTTTTATTTCAGCTACCTGGCAGGCATACACATAAGTGAAATAAGCATTGCCTTGCCCTGTTTCTTCATGCCAGCTCACATCAGGAGCTTTAAACCAGCCATAAGCAGAAAGATTAACTCCCGCCCTAAATGATCTCTCTACAGCTTTCTCAAAGGATATCGGGTAAATTCCAGGGAGAGGTTCTTTTAGTGAGATCATTCCATCTTTCCATTCCAGTTCATTGATATTAGAAGCTTTTAAATCATCTTTTATTACTTCAAAAATGGTTTTCTTAATTTTTTGCGCTGCATCAATTACAGCATTACCGCCGGTCAATGTTGCACGCGAAGCTACTGTGGGACCACCATCAGGAACAGTAGCTGTTTGAGGTTCCAGGAAAAGAACATTTTCAAATTTTACGCCTAACACTTCCGCGGCAATCTGGCAAAATGTAGTTCGCATACCCTGACCATTCTCATTGAGTCCGGCTAAAACATATATGCTTCCATCGGCTTGAACAGAAACGATTGCAGATGTGGCATCTGTACCTTCGGCGCCTAATGAACATCCCCTGTAGCTACAGGCAAATCCTATTCCGTATTTATATCTTTCGCTTGTACTATTTAATTTCTTGAAATCTTCAAGTTTTTTGGCGTACGCTGATCTTTCAATGGCAATATCGATCACTTCATCAAGAGCAACCTTGTGTTCTGAAAGCACCTGCCCGCTGGCAGTTACACTGCCTTGTTTAAAGCCATTGAGCTTGCGAATTTCAAGCGGTGATAAATTGCAAATAGCTGCAATCTCATCCATCAATGATTCCTGAGCAAAAATGATCTGCGGCGAACCAAAACCTCTGAATGCTGCGGTATAAGGGTTGTTGGTATAAACGCTGCGAATATCTGTCTGAACATTTTCTATTTCATAAGGACCGGTAGCCTGAACCACTGAACGCCAGGTTACAAAAAAGCTTTGAGATGAATATGCGCCACTATCAGCGATAATATCAATCTTCATCGCTTTCAGCTTGCCATTATTAGTAAATCCAACTTTATAATTTAAAATATATGGATGGCGTTTATAACTTTCCTTTATTGATTCCTCTCTTGTGTAGGTCAATTTTACAGGCTTTCCTGTTAGCTTTGAAAGTAGGGCGCAACGACAAGCCATGCAATTAATGATATCATCTTTACCGCCGAAAGAGCCGCCAAGGGTAGAGCCAAGAACATTTATCTGGTTTAAATTCAAACCCATAAATGCAGCAACCATTCTTCTTGTAGTAAAAGGATTTTGTATGGAACCATACACTTTACATCCCTTTGATGCCGGGTCAGGTACAACGGTTACAGTTTCGGGTTCTATATAAGCATGCTCATGAAAACCTGTTCTGTATTCTTTTTCAATGACCTGGTCCGATTCAGCAAAACCTTTTTCAATATCTCCTTTTACCAGCGGGTAATGATTTACCACATTGCTTTTAAAGTCAGAATGTATCGGGCGTGATGTTGGTTTGATTGCTTCGGCTGGATCAAATATTCCTTCAATAGGGTCATAAGTAATGTCGATAGCATCAGCAGCCGCACAAGCCTGTTCCATTGTTTTGGCGGCAACTATAGCAATAACATCTCCTGTATAAAAAACCTCATCATCCACTAATACATAATGATCCTGGCGGATTGGACCTATACGTTTCTTTCCCGTAATATCCTTAAAAAGAGCGATGGCTTCAACACCTTCCATTTTCTCTGCTTTGGAAATATCAATGTTTTTGATTTTTCCAGCAGGAATATCAGTATAGCGATTTGCAACATGCAATAATCCATGCAGTTTAATATCGTCACCATACAATGTTTTCCCCATAACCTTTTCGTAACCATCAACGCGGGTTACTTCTTTCCCAATTATATTATGCATGTTTGCTTATTTTCTCTTTGCTAAAAACTTATCAACGGAATCTATATCCGGTTTTACAGGAGCCGGAATATCAATTATCTTCTGCACGGCATTCAGGTCTTTTAAGCCGCTTCCTGTTAGAAGAACAACATTTTTACTTCCTTTTTCAAATCGTCCGTTCCAGTAGTAACTCAGAAATCCTGCAAATGCAGCACTTGCTGCAGGCTCAGCAAATATTCCTGTTCTGCTGCTTAGAACTTTTGATGCGGCAATAATTTCTTCATCGCTAACCAAAATTGTTTCTCCATGGAAATCCTTAATATACTTTTTTGCCATCCAATAATTTCTTGGTATATCTACAGATATAGAATCTGCCAGCGTTTTACTTGGCGTGGAAACAAAATTATGCTTATCAATATTATTAACGATATTACTACTGCCAATTGCCTGAACAGCCACTATAGTTGGGATCTTGTCAATTATTCCTAGTTTAAGTAAGTCTTCAAATCCTTTATAAACACCTGAAATGATCACTCCATCTCCAACCGGAATAAATATTCTGTCAGGTATCTTTTGATTAAGTTGTGAAAACAATTCGTATGAAACGGTTTTCTTTCCTTCAATCGTTAATGGATTAAATGCTGTGTTGCGATTATACCAACCATATTTTTTTGTTGCTTCTATACTTAAATCAAAAGCCGCATCGTAGGTTCCGTCTACGGGAACTATTTGCGCCCCATACATTATTATTTGTGTAAGCTTCGCTTTTGGTGCTGCCGCAGGAACAAAGATAATAGCTTTTTGTTTCTGGGCAGCGCATATACCTGCAAGGGATGAACCTGCATTTCCAGTCGAAGCAGCAACAATTGTATCTGTTTTATGTTCTTTTGCAAAAGCTGATACTATGGCTGAAGCCCTGTCTTTAAATGAAAATGTGGGATTCTGAGAATCATCTTTAAGAAAAAGTTCGAAACCAAACGGATCTTCATCTAAATTTAAGGATAAAACATTATAGAGCGGAGTATTTCCAACCTTTAAATAAGGTAAACTTTTTACTGAGTTTAACGGAAGAAGATCAAGAAACTTGTTCTTCTCAAGTAGAGAAAATAAATCACCGGATAAATGATTACTTATTTCTTTATAGTTGTATATAGTTTTAAGTACGCCTTTAGGGGGAGTAATAGAGTTATTGTGTATTGAACATTCTTTGCAGAGATAAATAATTTCCGAAGAATCATAAGTCCTGCCACAGTCAATGCACTCATAAAAGAATTTATCTTTCATAAGGAATAAATAAAAAAGAAATCAAAGGTACTAAATTCTGTGGAATACTCAATGAGCAAGACCCCTGCTAATGTCGCTGTTATGAAATCTCATTGCCCTGCATGTCTTATGGCTTCTGCAGGAAATACCGGTAGCAAGGAATGATAGGAGTAATATAATCATTGTTGCTTTAAATAATTTTTTCATGCAATTCTTTTATTTAACAGTTTCTAATCCGGTTCATTATCGGTATAATGTTACAAAAATATCCCTTTTTATTTGTTTAACCAAATCAAAAAATACTGTTATCATTACTTTTTCAACATCATATATTGTGCCAAAATAAATTGTCTTAGATTTTTTATTGCTTATATTAATTTTTTTAATATTTACAGGATAACAGATGTCAAAAATTATTTATAAACTAAATCATAAATTTTTCAACACACCTGTTTCCGTATTAAATTCGTTGATCATTTCATCCAGTTTTTCATTTTGATGAAATATCTGGCGCCATAATTCTCTGTCATACCATAGTTGGTTCAGGTCTTCTATTTCCTTGCCTTGTTGTTCAACCCATGTAAAATATTTAAGGTTATGAATAGCTTTCCTGTCAGTATATGTCAGTTCTTTGATATAATCGGCTTTGGTTCCAAACAAACATTTTTCATGATCTTTTATAGCTTGTGTTGTATTATAGCTTCCTCTTTCTTTTGTGAGTTCTTCAAGTCGTGACTGATACATTACAGCCGAATCAGTAGCAATTGTCATTAATACATCATCGGATGTCATTTCGAAAAGTTTTGCAGTTTTGATAGCAGATAACATATTCGATATTCCGGAAATTCCGAGAACTTCAAGAGAATTTATCACAGCTGAATCTATGCCTGCTGATTTTAAATAAGCTTTTCCTTCTTTTTCATTAAACAATCTGAATACCCTCATGCAATCCTCATCATCAATAGCTGCTATGGCATCGGTATTTTTAATATTATGAACCCATGGAACATGTTTGTCGCCTATACCTTCAATGCGGTGACCGCCAAATCCGTTCATTAATAGGGTAGGGCATTGCAGTGCTTCGGATGCCACAACTTTAATTTCTGGATGAACAGTGCGCAGATAATCACCGCCGGCAATAGTTCCTGCAGAACCTGTTGCAGAAATATATCCTGCAAATTTTGACTTTGCTCCTTTAATTTTATTATATACTTCATTCAATGCATAACCTGTAACATTATAATGCCAGCAAGGATTTCCGAATTCATCAAATTGATTGAAAATGATACAGTCTTTCCTATTACGACGAATATCCCAGCAAGCGTCATATATCTCTTTCACATTCGATTCACAACCGGGTGTGGCAATCACTTCAGCGCCTATTTCTTTTAACCAGTCAAAACGTTCTTTGCTCATTTCTTCAGGAAGAATAGCAACAGCAGTGCAACCCATCAGGTACGAATCGAAAGCGCCTCCACGGCAATAATTTCCTGTTGAAGGCCAAACTGCTTTATGATAGGTCGGATCAAATTCTCCAGAGATAATACGAGGTGCAAGGCAACCATATGCAGCACCAACTTTATGCGCTCCCGTTGGGAACCATTTGCCGACTATAAGAACAATGCGTGCATCAACACCAGTAATGGCTTTCGGTATTTCGATATAGTTCACTCCGCCATACAAACCGCCTTTTTCCTTAGGTTCGTTATGCCAGTTGATGCGAAAAAGATTAAGTGGATTAAGTTCCCAAAGACCTATATTCTTTAACTTATTCTTTATCTTTTCGGGAATAAGATCGGGATTCCTCATTTGAGCAAATGTAGGTAACACTATTCCTTTTTCACGAAAGCGGTTAATGGCTTTCTTCCTCACATCGGGGTTTACAATTTTGTTAACGATTTGTATCATGATTATTTGATTTAATTCAATCCGACAAAAGTAAATAATTTTTAATCTATTCAAGGTGGTAAATGCCCTTAACTATGTTTTCTCAAAGAATTAATGTTATTAAAAAGTTAATTATAGTTAACTTTTTTGTATAGAAGCAGTATAATGACTTACATTTGCAGCATTATCAACTATGTTTAATCATCTAATAACAGCCTGATGTTATTCCGAATAAGACAATATATTGCCGTTTTCCTATTGCTTGCAATATCATTATTTATTGTTCCCAAGGAGTACATTCACAATTTTTACGGGCACGACGACACCCATGATATTACCAGCAAGGATGTTACTATTGCAAATATTCACCATCATTGCCAGATATTAAATTACAATACTCCCAATTATATCTTCCAGCATAAAGCTTTTCTGCTGCCTGTTTCATTTATTGAACAATCCATTTTGCCATACAGGCAGTTTTCTTTCATTATTCCATTCTCCAGTTATTTTAACCTGAGGGCACCTCCCGAAGAAACTTTCCCGGTTTAACTATTTCAATTTGATTTTAAGTTTTTCATGCAAGGTTCTCTTCAGGATCTTGTAATTTTTAGTAGTAATATTCAAAAGAATGTCAAAGAATATCATATTATCATTATTTATTTTAATTGTATTTGGCCGTGGAACACAGTCGCAGAATGTACTTACCGGCAGGGTTAGCGACTTTAAAAGCGGTGAAGCCTTGCCCGGTGTTACTGTTTACATTCCCGATCTTAAAACAGGAGCAATTACAGATACTGCAGGTCTTTATGAAATAAACAATCTTCCTAAAACAAAGGTTTTGGTTCAGGTAAGTTTCCTTGGATATAAAATCCTTAATAGGTTCATAGACTTGAGAAATACTAATTCGATGGATTTTAAAATGGAAGAGTCTGTTGCAGAAATGGATGCAGTTGTTGTTACAGGAATATCAAACGCCACTGAGATAAAGAAAAACCCAGTTCCTCTTGTTGCCATTGACAGGAAAGAGATTGATCAGGGCATAAGCACCAATATTATTGATGCTATTGCTAATCTGCCAGGTGTAAGTGCTGTTACAACTACTCCAAATGTTTCAAAACCTTTTATTCACGGGCTTGGATATAATCGTGTTTTAACTTTAGTAGATGGTGTTCGCCAGGAAGAACAGCAATGGGGTGATGAGCATGGCGTTGAAATGGATGAGTATGCCACCGACAGAATTGAAGTGGTGAAAGGTCCTGCCAGCCTTATTTATGGTTCCGATGCACTGGCGGGAGTTGTAAACCTTATTTCTGCTCCACCTGTGCCTAATAACACTATTAAAGGAAATTTCCTTGCAGAATATCAAACGAACAATGGATTGAATGGAAGTTCTGTTTCACTTGCAGGAAATAAGAACGGTGTTATCTGGGGTGGAAGGATATCCCATAAAGAAGCCACCAATTACCAGGATAAGATAGACGGCCGAGTGTTCGGCACTGCCTATAATGAATCGGATGCAAACGGTTATGTGGGATTGAATAAAAAGTGGGGATACTCGCATCTTAACATTTCCCTTTTTGATGATAAGCCTGAAATACCAGATGGAAGCCGCGATTCGGCAACGAATAAATTTACAAAACAGATAACCGAAGCTGATACAGCAAGGCCTGTTGTTTCAAATTCGGAATCAAAGTCATATAAGATAACTCCCCTTCATCAACATGTGCAGCATTTTAGCATTGCTTCGCTGAATAATTTTATTATAGGTTCTGGTAAACTTGAAGTGAATGTTGGCTGGCAGCAAAGCGACCACAGGGAGTACAGTCATCCGCAGGCATTGGAAACTCCTGGACTTGACCTTGTACTGAATACATTCACCTATGATGTTAAATATTACCTGCCTGAAATGAATGGATGGGCAGCAACAGTCGGCATCAATGGCATGCTGCAGAATAATCTGAATAAAGGTACTGAATTCATCATTCCCGATTATAATCTTTTCGAAATAGGCCCTTTTGCCCATGTTAAAAAGTCGTTTGATAAACTGGAAGTAAGCGCAGGAGTCAGGTACGACAACCGTTTCTTCAACAATAAGGAGATGTTTACAAATACAAATCCTCAAACTGGCTTTGATGAGCAGGTTACTTTGCCCGATACAGCAGGAGCAAAACAAACATTTCCGAATTACAAGCACACCTTTTCGGGTGTTTCGGGTAGCATGGGCGCTACGTATAATATTTCTGAGAAATTCTTTATCAAGGCAAATGTTGCACGTGGTTTCAGGGCGCCTAATATTTCCGAGTTATCGGCTAATGGCGTGCATCCCGGAACTGCCATGTACCAGATCGGTAATCCTGATTTCAAACCGGAATTCAGTTTGCAGGAAGATATTGGCATCTTCTTTTCATCAAAGTATGCCAATGGAAGCGTTGAATTGTTCAACAATAATATTGATAACTATATTTTTAACCAGCGTTTACTAAAGCGCGATGGACAGGATTCGAACTACACCAGCCAGATACCTTATTTTAAGTTCGAACAGTCGCATGCCGAATTGTACGGCGGCGAAGTGAGTTTTGATATTCACCCGCATCCTTGGGACTGGCTGCATTTCGAGAATGAAGTGTCAGTAATTTATGCCGAGAACTTAGGTGGAAATGGCATACATGTAACCGACAGTTCAAAGTACCTGCCATTTATTCCGCCTCTGCACTGGCATTCGGAACTAAGAGCGAATGTTAAGAAAAAGTTCAAACATTTCTCTTCTGTTTATGCAAAGGTTCAATTGGATTATTTTGCAGCACAGACCAGGGCTTATCTGGCTAACAATACCGAAACCGTTACACCCGGTTACACTTTGCTTGGAGCAGGGATAGGCGCCGATATTACAAATAAATCAGGTAAAGTATTGTTCAGCATTGATATTTCGGCAAATAATATTGCCAATGTGGCATACCAGTCGAACATGAGCAGACTGAAATATATGGATTTCTACATCAATCATGAAGGCAATCCCGTTAATGTTTCAGGCCCCGGAAGCGGCATTTATAATATGGGCAGGAATATAGGCTTTAAAGTGATTGTTCCTATAAATAGTAAGTATTAACTATTTATAGCCGAAAGATAAGTAATTATTATTTCTATTTAATAGCACAAAAAATCCCCCTGCAAAATGCAAGGGGATTATAATATGAAAAGTAAACAGATTATTTATTTTCCAGCTTATCTAACCTTGCTTTCAGATCATTTATTTCTGTTTGCTGAGATTCAATAATTACCTGCTGTTCTTTTATAGCCTGTGTAAGAACAGGTATCATGCCAATGTAATTTACTCCTTTATAATTGATGACAGTAGGTTTTCCCTTGCGTTCTTTTGAAGGAATAGCATTAACATCGTTGCGCACAAGATTTGGAAATACAGTTTCCATCTGTTGCGAAATAAATCCTATTTGCGGCCCTTCCGAAAGCTGCATCAATGCTGATTCCCCATCCTTCCTGAATGTGTAAGTATATGTTTCTATTTGTTTTATTTTATCTAATGCACCACGGTAAGTTTCTATATTTTCCTTGAACTTTTTATCAGAAACTTGTGTCCAGTTACCGGTATAAGCTCCGCTACCATTACAATATAGTCCATAATTTGTTACTCCCCCAGAGGCACGACCATAAACGCCATAATTTGTCCCTTGTCCTTCAGCATCACCACTAACACCAGAAGATATTCCGCCGGTCCCATTGGCATAACCATAACCACATACTCCGATTCCCCCACCACCAATTGCCGTGTTTTCACCTTCCGCATAAACGCCAGTAACAGAATACGCAGTACTTGACCAATTAGCATAAGCCCACACTCCATACATATTAGACTGAAATTGACCACCAATTCCATTTCCAGATGGCGGATTACTTTTACCAAGAACTGCGATACCATCACTTTGACCAAAAACTGCGATACCATCGGTTGTATCTGTTGAAAAATAACCTGCAACAGGGTGATGTGAAAATACCTGCAACTGTGCGGAATCATTAGGTGTAGTGGTACCTATTCCAACATTACCTTTAGATTTTTTAATATAAAAAGCCCCATCGGCAGCAGTGAAATTTTGGCTAATGGCATAGTCATCATTTTTTATCATACCCGCGAACCAATTATTGGTTGAACCTGTTTTGTATTGAATATATCCGTTGGAACTGGATGTTGTCGCACCTTTTGCAATAGTAATTCCGGCGTAGCCACCTGTGTTGGTAGCTGTAACACCAAGAAAAGCGGTGTTCGGATCGGATATTTCAACTCTGGAAGAAGGAGTGCCGGTACCAAAACCAATGCGGTCGTTCGCTCCGCTGATATAAAAATCGTAATTTGAATTGTTGCCGTTAGGCCAGTTGACGATCCTGAAGTCATCGGAATTATAGGATCCTGCTATCCATTTTAATGAACCATTGGTGCTTAAATAAAGTGAAGCAGCATCGGTGGAATTTTTTTTATCAATATTAAAATATGATGTACCTGTAGATGATCTCAAGCCAAGTGTTGTAGTTCCTGATGTTAAAATATCCAGTATGTTAGCAGGAGATGCTGTCCCTATTCCGATGCGGGAGCCATCATCATACATAAGTGAATTGCCAAGAGCGGTGCCTGAAGTAAATTTTGCAATATAATTAGTAGTACCAGATACTGAACCTGCGCCTGTGGGGCCCGTAGGGCCTGTAGCTCCCGTTGTACCTGTTCCTGTTGGTCCAGTAGGGCCTGTGGGTCCCATACCGCTTCCGGTAGGACCGGTAGCTCCAGTTGAACCTGTTGGACCCGTGGCTCCCATACCACTTCCGGTTGGGCCTGTAGAACCTGTAGGTCCGTTACTTCCATCATTGCCGGATGGTCCTGTTGGTCCGGTAGGTCCGGTGCTTCCGCCTGACCCTGCATTATCGGCATACATGGCATAAGGTACCGATAATAATTGCGATGCGCCCATAGATGTATAACTGGAACCGCCCGAAGGATCTATCTGAACCTCCAGCCAATAATCTTCGCCTGCCCAGCCTATTGCGCTGAACGTACCTATAACAGGTGTTCCCTGTCCAAGCTGCAATGTAAATAATCCAAACTGGTTAGTGGAGGTTGTTTGTGTTTCGCTGTAAACAACAGTTCCGAGTGAATAGCTTTTGTGGATCAAAAATTGCACCCCGATAGCATGACTTACAATAGGGAAACCTCCGGCATCCCTTGCCACTGCCTGGTAATTGAATGCCTGCGGCACCTGTGCGTTTAGTTCGCAAACGAACAAAAGCATCAGTAGTGCGCTTAATAAAATTGTAATTTTTTTCATAGCAATTTGTTTTTTAATAAAACACTAATTTGTTTTCGTATTGTTTTTAATGATTTTGAACTTAGACTTTATTTAATTAAGACAAAGATATAATTAATTTATATTATAACCGGAAAGAAAAAAAACATCATCATTTCCTGCATCAGTTGCAAGATTTGATGTAGCTTTCAGGCAACTGTTGGCCAATGTGGCTTATCAGTCGAACATGAGCAGGCTGAAATACATGGATTTTTATGTTAACCAAGAAGGCAGTCCTGTTAGTGTTTCGGGTCCCGGTAGCGGCATTTACAATATGGGAAGAAATATCGGCTTTAAGCTGATAGTGCCTATAAATAGCAAATACTAAATAAGTACCTAAAGTTTAGAGTTGTTATTTCCTGGTTCAAATGTTCGTTTATTCGAATGCCTGCCTGCTGGTATACAACCATAACTGTTTAATTCCTTTCCGAAATAGTTGATTTTCGGTCTGTGGGTGTGCACCTATAACCTGTGGGTGCGCACCTGTAACTCCTGGGTGTGCACCTGTAAGCCGCGTTTTTGGACTTTTAAGCAATAAGTGTGCAACTTTGCCCTGTGGGTGCATACCTGCAAGCTGTGGGTGTGCACCTGTAACTTCTGGGTGTGCACCTGTAACCTGTAGGTGTGCACCTGTAACCTGTAGGTGTGCACCTGTAACTCGTGGGTGTGCACCTGTAATGCGTGGGTATGCACCTGTAACGCGCAGGTATGCACCTGTAACCTATAGGTACGCACCTATAACACGTGGGTAAGAGATTGTAAACTGTGGTTATTTGCCTGTAAACCAGCGGTATGCGCCTCCACTCTGAACGTTGCCTGTTTCATTCTGATAATATGCCTGTCCGCTTGCTTGTTTCGTTAATTAGCATGCAAGTGAGATTATTAAATTAAGTAGCGTTCCCGGTAAACGGTATGCTATTATTGCGGCGGGAAATGCGGGAGTTATTAAATTAAAAGATGTAATAAAGAAAGCAGAAACGGAATGGATAAAACTAAGAATTAAAGGCTTGTTAAAAAACTATTTCTTCTTTATACCATAAAGTTCGAGCAGCTTGGCAACATACTTGCCAATGATATCAAATTCAATATTCACTACTGTGTTCTTTTTGAAGTTGTGGAAGTTAGTTACTTCCTGAGTATAAGGAATAATAGCTACCGAAAAAGTATCCTTGCCGGAATCTACCACAGTAAGGCTTACTCCATTTACAGATATGGAGCCTTTGGCAACAGTAATATTACCAACTTTAGGGTTGTATTTAAAAGTATAAGCCCAACTGCCATCGGTTTCTTTAACGCCAATGCAGGTGGCGGTCTGGTCAATATGGCCCTGAACGATATGCCCGTCAATTCTGCCTTCCATCTTCATCGACCTTTCCAGGTTCACTTCATAGCCGGGTTTCCATGTGCCGAGATTAGTCTTCTTCAGCGTTTCATCCACGGCAGTAACTACATACTGGTTCTTCTTTGGAAATACTTTAACAACTGTAAGGCAAACGCCATCGTGGCACATGCTCTGGTCGATCTTTAACTCTTTGCCGAAAGGGGCTTCAATAGTGAAATGAATATTCCCTTTTTCTTTTTCAACCTTCACAACCCGTCCGGTTGCTTCAATTATTCCTGTGAACATTTTTTTATTATAGGTTAGATATTATCTAAGCAACTGGACACATCCCGTAAGTGTCCTTTTCCTGATGCCGGCAAGGCGGTATTCATAAACATCGCAAACGTAGAAGTAAACACCGTCGCTGCAATCCATGTGAGTATATTTATCCTTTCCATCCCAGTTAATATTCGGGTCTTCGGTTGTAAACACTATTTTTCCCCAACGGTTGAATATTGTCATATTTACTTTCTGCACAAAATCGTAAGGAAGAAAAGGTGAAAAAACAGAATTCCAGCTATCACCATTGGGAGTGAAAACATTAGGAAGATGATATAAATTACATCCGTTAATATCAACACAAATAGCATTGCTGTATGTGCTTTCATTATGGAATGAATCCAGCGCTGTAACAACGTAACAACCTGCAATGCTGTTCATGCCCTGATGGATATAGGTAGTATCCATCGCATTATTGATTGTCGCAATTAATGTATAATCACCGTTCTCAACAGGCGTATAATAAATGTGATATGCAACAACATCATTGGCGCAGGTATGATTGGGGTCGTTCCATGTCAGCGTATTTGTAATATTATCACAGTCGGGCACCACACTCAATAAATTAGGCGGGCAGGGTGGAATGTTATCTAATGCAATCCCGCAATTTATCTGTGAAAAGTTGATAATAGGATTAATAAGCCCTGGCGCAAAATAACTGCCGATGCTTTTTACTTTATAGCAATAAGTGGCGCTGTCTTTCAGTCCGGCATCTATATATTTCGTTGTAAGGGAATATCCGATGGAGTCAAAATTAAGTGTAATATTATTTTTCCTGTACACCACAAAAGTGTCATTCACCCAGGGGACGTTGGGGGTAAAATTAAGCTGCAACTCGTTATTGGCAGGGTTGGAGAAAGTAAGAAAGACAGAAGAAGCTTTCTGGGTAGTTCCGATCAGGAACCTGTTACCGGGTGTTTCATTCCATAGGTCAATACGGTAGGACCATGGAGTTGCAACTGTATTTATAGGCGAATCAATGAAGGTGGTATCATTAAGTTCGCTCAATGAATCTATCAGAGTAAGATGGCTTCCTGTGAAATCGTTTGAATGATAGATAAGATATTTATACGGCCCTGTGGTAACAGTAGTATCCAGGGCGCTTGGCTTGGACCATGCAACGTAAATGGAGCCGTTTAAAGCATCGGTATTAATAACGCTCACATTGGTAATGATAGGGACATCCTTGATAAGTGTAGTGCATGCTTCGTTAGAGGCATAACTTTCAGCTCCGTCGCTAAAATAAGCAACCACCATATAACAATAATCAATGCCGTGAATTAAGCCGTTCCCATCGTTGTTATCGGTAAAAGTTGTATCATTAACGCCTGAAACAGTAGCTATCTGAACATAACCGGTATAAGCGGGAACCCCTGTTTGGCACGGACCGTGAATATATCCATAGAAACCGTTTCTGCGGTAAATTTGATAACCAATAGCATTAGTACAAGGGCTTTCATCCCAAACAAGATTAATATTATTGCCCATAGGAGTAGCAACAAGATTAGGGGGTGCGGGTGCAACAACGGTAATCATCATTGATTGTATAGCCGTAAGATTGACTGGGCTTGCATCATCAGTAGCAATAAAAGTCATTTCATAGGGTTGTTTCCTCACATCATTGCAGATAGTTTGCCAGCTGAAAAGAGAAGATACAGTATCAAGATGTGATACAGTATTAAAGACAGCGGGGTCTATGGAAACAATCATTGGCTCTCCTGAGGCAGAAAGTGTAACTGTTTCTCCAATATCGCAATGTGCATGGACATCAAATTTTAATAAAGTGCCTTCAAGCACACAGGTATCTCTGATTGGATCAATAACGGGCGGATGGTCATTACAGGCGATTATTGTAATCTGCATGTCAATAGTAAATTGACAGATCAATTGCCCGTAACGCCATTCCTTGATAAGAATAGCAACATTATATTCACCCTGTAATTCCGGGCTATTCCAAACAAGATCTCCAGTAACGGCATTTATTCCAAAAGAATGGCTGTAAGCAGGGTAAGAATATCCGGCAATATCGAGTCCGCCAGTAGTTTTGCATTCAATCATAGAATAAGATAAACTGTCGCCATTAGTATTGTAAGCGCCGGGGTTATATATAAAAGGTTCATACAGGCAACCATTTTCGATAGGAGGATTAAGGATTTGAGGAGAATTACTGGGACCAAGAAAAGGATTTATAACAAGAACTGTTTGTACATAAAAAGGAACGTTAACAGAATTAGGGATATTTATTATACCGGCGTTTCTGTTCGGGTCTGTTAATGAAATAACATAAGTATATGGACCTGGAAAGGTATGCGCGGTAGTATCATATAAATTTATACTGACTTCGTCTGATGCTGGTCCAATTGGTCCTTTATAATACCTGTTAATTACAGAAGTTGTGCCATCACCCCAATCAATTGTGTAGCTTGGTCTGTCGGCAGGACTTAGGGTATTAGTATATGTTACAACAGTGAACTTATAAGTGAGCCCGGAAACCCATTCATATGTGATGTATCCTGCGCGCATATGTGTGGCAAATGCAGCAGAAATTAAAAAAATATTAAAAAGAAATATGAAAAAACTCTTTTTCATGAAAGCATAAATCTGAAAAGAAACACTAAATTACAGAAATTATTACACATAAGAATAAAAATTTTACTTTTTTAACATAAGATTAACGTTAATTTTCTTATGTTAAGATTGGATCCTTTTGAATTTTATTTACCGGGAAACTTCAAATATTGAACTTTGGATAATCGAAAAAGAAATTAAGAATAATTAAATAATAACTCTTTATTCAAAAATCAATTTCCAAATCGAATTTATCTTTCAACTTTTTAATGGCAGGGTTTTTCTCAGCCATTTTCTTAAACTTTTCCTGAGGTGTGAAAGGCTTAATGTTTTCCGGGTTCTTGTTAAGCGTAAACAGTAATTGCAGTTTGGAATTATTAAGTTTGTTACGCAGAAAAGTCAAAATATCGAGTTTACGGTCAATAAGTTCTTTTTCCTGTACAACATTATCAATGGTAAGTTCAATGGTAAAATCTTCTTTCACCTCGGGCATGCGTGTGGTAAGCGTAATATAGAAATCGGGGCTCTGCTGCTTAAAAGTCTTGGCTAAAGCCATCCATGCATCTTCAAACTGTTCTTTGGTAAATATTTCGGAAGGCTTTTCATAAGCTGTTTCAGCTTCTTCCGCTTTAATGTTTTCGGTACCGGACTTTTTCTTTTCAGTTTCGGCAAATTCAAGAATGGAAGTAGTGCCGGTAATAATCTTTTTTGCAGTAGGTTTTAATTGTGGTTCGGCAACAATATTGGTAGGGGGCTCTTCCTTTTTAATTTCATTTTTTTTCTCTTCATTCTTTTTAACGGGTTGCTGTAATATGGTTTTTGCAGGTGTGATGGTAATTTTAGCAACGGGTTTTATCGCTTCCGCTTTCGTAACTTCTTTAAAAGGGTTATTGGGCGAAGTAATCGAACACATCTGCATAAGCGAAAGCTCTATCAGCAGTCGTTTGTTGTTAGCGGATTTATAATTCACATCACATTTGGCAACAATGTCAAGGGCATAAAGCAAAAAATCGGGTGGGCAACTTTTTGATTGGTTACCGTATTTATCGCGTATGTTTTCGCCCACTTCAAGCAATTTCAGCATGGAAGGATCTGTGCAAACCAGTAAATTCCTGAAGTGCTCTCCAAGTCCGTTAATAAAATGATGCCCGTCAAAACCATGCTCCAGTATTTCGTTCAGTAACAGTAGTGTTTCCGGTATATTACCGGCAAGCAGATTATCAGTAATATTGAAGAAATAATCGTAATCCAGCACGTTTAAGTTTTCTATAACGGCTTTATAAGTAATGCCATCATCACCAGCAAAGCTCACTATCTGGTCGAAGATAGATAAAGCATCGCGTAAAGCGCCGTCGGCTTTCTGCGCAATAATGTGCAGGGCATCGGGTTCGGCAATGACATGTTCGCTTTCGGCAACAAAAGCAAGATGTTTTGCAATATCATCAATAGTAATACGGTTAAAATCGAATATCTGGCAGCGAGAAAGTATGGTAGGGATTATTTTGTGTTTCTCGGTAGTGGCAAGAATGAATTTAGCATAGGCGGGCGGTTCTTCCAGTGTTTTCAGGAAAGCATTGAAAGCAGAGGCCGACAGCATGTGAACTTCATCGATGATGTATATCTTGTATTCGCCCACCTGTGGGGGGATCCTCACCTGGTCAACAAGGTTGCGGATATCGTCAACAGAGTTATTTGAAGCGGCATCCAGTTCGAACACATTGAATGAATTGGATGTATTGAACGACTGGCAGGGCTTGCAGGTGTTGCATGCCTCCATGTTAGGTGACAGGTTTTCGCAGTTGATGGTCTTTGCAAGTATGCGGGCGCAAGTGGTTTTGCCAACGCCTCGAGGGCCGCAAAAAAGAAAAGCCTGTGCCAGATGATGGTTGCGGATGGCATTTTTAAGGGTAGAAGTAATAGCATTTTGCCCTACAACCGTATCAAATGTAACAGGTCTGTACTTTCTTGCCGAAACAATAAAATTTTCCATTTTTTATGTTAGAAAGATGACAAATATAGAATAATTTTTAGAAAGAGAAAGGGGAATGTCATTAAGTGACTTACAATAAATTGAATTTATCTTTACTAAAATATCTGAATAAAACAGTATTTTTGAAAAAGTAATATTTTTTTCAACGTTTTTTTAATTTTGCATTAAAATATTAAACATATGACACCAGAATCGTCCATACACATTAAAAGCGAAAATCGCCTTGAGCTTATTACAGGGCTTATACTTGCAGTATTTGCAGCTTTGCTTGCAATATTTGAACTCGGTTCGGGAAAATTCGGAAAAGAACAACTGATAGCTAACAATCAAAAAACTGAAGCTTATCAGTGGTACCAGTCAAAGTCAATCAAGCAAACACTTACTGAATCTCATAGCGATCTGATAAAGACTTTTATAAAAGGAGGTTTAATTGATTCAAATAAAAAGAATTCAATTAACAAATATGTCGGCAGTCTTGATGCAAAAGTTAAACGTTACGACAAGGAAAAGAATGAAATCCTCAAAGGTTCCGATGCTGTAGGAAAAGAAAATTGGGTGCAGGATAAAGACGGCAAAATGGGAGTAATTATCGGCGCTGATGAATGGCAGGAAAAATCAGAGAAGTTAGCTGGCGCCTGCGATACTTTTGAACTTGCTCTATTGTTCATGCAGGTTTGCATGGTAATTGGTGCTATATCATTGGTTATAAAACAGGATGGCCTGAAAAAGACCTTCCTTCTTATAATGATTGTGCTTGGCGTTATCGGTATCATTTACGGCGTACATGCTTTTATGCTTGCCAGCGCTGCCTGACATAGGTATAGGATAAATGAAGAATTTTAACACGTTTATTGTTAACTCTTTCAAAGGAGTTTTGATGCTCATGGCGGCATCGTTTGTTTTCGTTACATTTATTTCTTTTTTTCCAATTATCGGGTCTTTTACCACCAGCGGTTTCCCGCTTAAAGATGTTTTACTGGACAACCTGCATTTACTCGTCATTCTTTGTGCAACAAGCATTCCGCTAGGCTTTTTCCT
This sequence comes from Bacteroidales bacterium, assembly GCA_050013795.1. Lineage (GTDB taxonomy): Bacteria > Bacteroidota > Bacteroidia > Bacteroidales > CG2-30-32-10 > CAWHOW01. The sequence goes on along the minus strand of JBEKEO010000007.1, from coordinate 39,108 downwards.
TGGCTTTCTTGCCGGCATGCTGAAACGTAAACGCATTTTCTGGATGATAATGCTTGGACTGGTATTTTACTGGCTAATGTTGCTGCTTGTGATACTGGTCATGTCGAAGTTTTCTCTCAAGGGAAATGACATAGTGGAGATACTGCAGTTATCAGTATGGGCCATGCTTGCCTATTCCATGTTTGCTGTTCCTTTGGTAATACTGGCTGTATTTCTGCTGGAAAAATGGACACGGAAATGAACACCCTTATAGGGATTCATAAATATTTCATTATCAGCTATTGTTTTATGAATTATTTTTTATACTTTTGCCGTCCGTTTAAAATCAATTATTAATTAACTTATTAAAAACTAACAAACAATGGTAAATCAGTACGAAACCGTTTTCATAATGACTCCCGTTTTATCTGATGATCAGATGAAGGAAGCGGTAAGCAAATTCCATAAGCTGTTGACTGACAAAGGTGCAGAGATTGTTTATGAGAATAACTGGGGACTAAGGAAATTGGCTTATCCAATTCAAAAGAAATCGACAGGCTTTTATTACCTGATTGAATTTAAAGCAGAAGGTGAAATCATAAAGGACTTTGAAGTCGCTTACAAGCGCGATGAAAGAATTCTTCGCTTTATGACGGTGAAACTCGACAAGCATTCAATTGCTTACAATGCAAAGAAAAGAACCGAAAAACCTAAAGCTGAAAAAGCAACAGTTTAAACCAATTCATTAATCCAAAAAAGAGAAAAAAATGAGTGCAGCAAATTCAGAAATAAGATATCTTACTCCAATTAACGTTGATGTTAAGAAGAAGAAATATTGCCGTTTTAAGAAAAGCGGAATAAAATATATTGATTATAAAGATGCCGACTTCCTGCTGAAGTTTATTAATGAGCAGGGAAAGATACTTCCTAAAAGAATAACGGGGACTTCGGATAAATATCAGAGGAAAATTGCTCAGGCTGTTAAAAAAGCAAGGCATATCGCATTATTACCTTACGTTGGTGATTTATTAAAATAAGGAGGACTTACGATGGAAGTTATACTAAAACAAGACATACATAACCTCGGATATAAAAACGACGTTATAAAGGTAAAAAATGGCTATGGCAGAAATTACCTTATCCCAAAAGGATTGGCAATAACAGCCACTGAAACGAATAAAAAAATCGTTACAGAAACACAGAAGCAAAGAGCTTTTAAAGATGAGAAGATTAAGAAAGAAGCTCAAAAAATTGCCGAAGGTCTTCAGAATATAACATTGAAAATAGGTGCAAAAGCAGGGACTTCCGGCAAAATATTTGGCTCGGTAAATGCCTTGCAAATTGCCGATGCTATACTGAAGCAGTTCAATTATGAAATCGACCGTAAGAAGATCATTGTTGACGGCGATTCAATAAAAGAACTTGGAACATATTCAGCAAAGGTGAACCTTCATAAAGAAGTTAAACTTGAAGTTAAATTTGAGGTAATAGCTGAATAATAACCGCTATTATATTTTCCTTTTACCTGTATGTAGACCATACAGGTTTTTTATTCTTCGTAAATAAAATGCTTACTCAGAACGAGATAAAACATATCAAATCTCTGCAACAGAAAAAATTCCGCCGGGAGTTTAACCAATTTGTTGCCGAAGGGCCAAAACTTGTTGAGGAACTGATAGACAGCAAATTTTCATTTGCTGGTGTATATGCTAAAAAAGAATGGTTTAACAACAATGCTGAAAGTTTACTGAAAAAAGAAATCCCTTTTACTGAAATCTCAAGCAAGGAAATGGAGCGAATTAGCGGATTGGTTACTCCTAATAATGTATTGGCTGTTTTAAAAATGCCCGAAGAAAACATTCCTCAGAATATTTTTGGAAAGGAACTTATTCTTGTTCTTGATGATATAAAAGATCCGGGAAATCTTGGAACCATTATACGTACAGCTGACTGGTTCGGGATTAGTAATATTATTTGTTCCGAAGAATCGGTTGATATTTATAACCCTAAGGTTATACAGGCTACCATGGGTTCCGTGGCAAGGGTAAATGTTTATTATACTGACCTTGTTGCATTATTTAAAGAAATAAAAGGGAAGGCAAGTATTTACGGTACTTTTATGGATGGCGATAATATTAAGAACATTAAGCCAGAACCTGCAGCTATTATAGTAATTGGTAATGAAGCCAAAGGGGTTTCCGCGGAATTAATTCCATTTATTCAGAAAAGAATATTCATCCCTTCTCATCGTATGCAACAGGAAAACAATCCCGAATCATTAAATGCTTCTATAGCCGCTGCAGTAGTATGCTATGAATTCAGAAGAAATTGATCGGATTATACAAATATATAAGTGCAATATTTTGTTTTTTTAGTTAATATTTCGATATATAACGCTAATAATAGCCTAAGCATAAGACAATTACAATTAAATATCAGAAATGTCATTTTTTTCTTGACTTTTATTTATTAAAGTATATTTTTGCATAAAATTTAAAAAAAGCTATAAATGTATTGGACACTTGAATTAGCTTCGAAACTTGAGGATGCTCCCTGGCCAGCAACCAAGGAGGAACTGATAGATTTTGCTATCAGGTCAGGTGCCCCCATGGAAGTAATAGAGAACCTTCAGGAAATAGAAGATGAGGGGGAGGTCTATGAAAGCATCGAAGATATCTGGCCGGATTATCCGACAAAAGATGATTTCTTCTTTCATGAAGATGAGTATTAACTTAAAAAAAGACAAATGAAAAAGCCACTTATTAACAGTGGCTTTTTTGTTAGTATAAGATAGATTAGATTTTATGCATTTGTCTTTAGCATTATACGGCATTATTTTAATTCCAATGCAAATAAATTCATTTTATTTAATGTATTTTTGCATAATAAGTAAAGAGTTTTAAAATATTAGATTAACATGTTAGGTACACTGAAAAAAATGTTCGGAAGCAAATCCGACAGGGATATAAAGTCCGTTACACCTCTTGTAAATAAGATACACGAAGAATATCAAATCATAACAAAATTGTCGAATGATGAGCTTCGCCAGAAGACCATTGAATTTAAAGCCCGTATTGCTTTGTTTATGGAAGAAGAGGATAAAGAAATTAAAGCGCTCCGCGACAGGCTTGAAAATGACCTTGATATTGAAAACGAAGAAAAAGAAAAGATATACCAGAGCATAGACAAATTAGAAAAAGTTATTTCAAAAAAGATAGAAGAGATTTTACTTGAGATTCTTCCCGGAGCTTTTTCAGTAATGAAAGAAACAGCAAAGAGATTCAAAGAAAATGAAATAGTAGAGGTAACGGCTACTCAGATGGACTGTGACCTTGCCGCGCATCACCCCAGTATTGAGATCAAAGGAGATAAAGCTTTATATAAAAACAATTGGATAGCCGGGGGAAATTTGATCACCTGGGATATGGTTCATTATGATGTGCAGCTGATAGGCGGTATTGTACTTCATCAGGGAAAAATATCTGAAATGGCTACAGGTGAAGGTAAAACACTTGTTGCAACATTGCCTATGTACCTGAATGCATTGCCGGGAAAAGGTGTACATGTTGTTACCGTTAACGATTACCTTGCCCGTCGTGACTCGGAATGGATGGGAATGCTGTTTGAATTTCATGGATTGAAAGTGGACTGCATCGACAATCATGAACCGAATTCAGATGAACGCCGAAATGCCTATTTTGCTGACATTACATACGGAACAAATAATGAATTCGGCTTTGATTACCTGCGTGATAATATGGCACGAAGTCCCGAAGAACTTGTTCAGCGAAAACATAATTATGCCATAGTCGATGAGGTCGACTCGGTATTGATCGATGATGCCAGAACTCCTCTTATTATTTCTGGCCCTACGCCAAAAGGTGATAAGCAGGAATATATGGACCTGAGGCCTATCATTGAAAAAATATATAATGCACAACGCTCCCTTGTAACAAATATACTTGCCGAATCTAAAAGACTTTTGAACGATTCTTCAAAACCTGAAAACGAAAAAGAAGGAAGTAAGCTTCTGTTCAGGGCATTCAGGGGTTTGCCTAAAAATAAAGCACTGATAAAATTCCTTAGTGAGCAGGGAATGCGAGTTCTGATGCAGAAAACAGAGAACTTCTACCTTGCTGAGCATGAAAAGAATATGCATATCGTTGATGATGAACTTTATTTTGTTATTGATGAAAAGAATAATACTATACAGCTTACCGACAAAGGAATTGATTTTGTAACTGGTTTTACTGATGATCCCAAATTCTTTATTATACCCGATGTAGGTGCGCATATTGCCGAACTGGAAAAATCGAATCATACTCCACAGGAGAAACTTGAAAAGAAAAATGTGCTTATGCAGGATTTTTCTTTAAAGTCTGACCGCATCCACTCTGCTAACCAGCTCCTCAAAGCTTATACCTTGTTTGAGAAAGATACAGAGTACGTCATCATGGATAACAAAGTAAAGATAGTAGACGAGCAAACTGGCCGTATACTTGAGGGCCGTCGTTATTCCGATGGTTTGCATCAGGCCATTGAAGCAAAGGAAAATGTTAAAGTTGAGGCAGCAACACAAACTTATGCCACTATAACGCTTCAGAATTATTTCCGTATGTACACTAAGCTTGCCGGTATGACAGGTACTGCAGAAACAGAAGCCGGTGAATTCTGGGATATTTATAAATTGGATGTGGTGGTAATTCCTACCAATCGCTTGGTGGTGAGAAAGGACGAGCAAGACTTAGTTTATAAAACCAAACGTGAAAAATACAACGCAGTAATCGAAGAGATTGTCAGGCTTGTTAAAGCCGGACGCCCTGCACTTGTTGGTACTACCTCTGTCGAAATTTCCGAATTACTTAGCCGTATGCTTAAGATGAAGAATATCAAGCATAATGTATTGAATGCAAAATTACATCAGCGTGAAGCTGAAATTGTTCTTGAAGCAGGTAAAGCAGGTACAGTAACTATTGCTACGAATATGGCAGGTCGTGGTACAGATATTAAACTAGGACCTGGTGTAAAAGATGCAGGTGGTTTAGCCATCATTGGCACAGAAAGACATGAATCACGCCGTGTTGACAGGCAGTTAAGAGGTCGTTCCGGTCGTCAGGGAGACCCGGGAACTTCTCAATTCTTTGTTTCGCTTGAAGATGACCTGATGCGTTTGTTCGGTTCTGAAAGAATTGCAAGCATGATGGATAGGCTCGGACTTAAAGAAGGAGAAGTGATTCAGCATTCCATGATCACTAAAGCTATAGAAAGAGCACAGAAAAAAGTTGAGGAGAATAACTTCGGCATACGTAAACGTCTGCTGGAATATGATGATGTAATGAACCAGCAGCGCGATGTGATCTATACAAAGCGCCGTAATGCATTATTTGGTGACAGACTTTCTATTGACCTGGCAAACATGATGTACGATGTTTGTGAAAACATTGTTATGGATTTCCAGGAGGAACGCGATTTTGAAGGGTTTAAACTCGAGATACTTCGTGTATTTGCAACCGAAGTAAACTTAAGTGAGAAAGAATTCTTCGAAATGAATGCCGAGGAAATTACAAACGCTATTGATGTTCAAGTTAGGAAATTCTATAAGGAAAAACAGGAATTCACCAGTCAGCGGGTGTTCCCTATCATTAAGGATATCTTTGAGAATCACCTGAACAAATATGAAAATATTGCCATTCCGGTTACCGATGGGTTAAAAACATTGCAGGTGCTGGCAAATATAAAACGTGCATACGAAACCAAAGGAAAAGAAATAATCCTTGCTATTGAAAAAGGCCTTTCTCTGGCTATTATCGACGACGAATGGAAAGAGCATTTGCGCGAACTTGATGACCTGAAACAATCAGTTCAGAATGCCACCTATGAGCAAAAAGATCCTTTGCTGATATACAAGTTCGAATCGTTTGACCTTTTCAAGAAAATGATCCAGAAAGTGAATAAGGATGTTATTTCCTTCCTTTTCAAAGGGAATATTCCGGTTAACGATCCTGAAAACGTAAAAGATGCCAGAGCTCCTGAAAGGACCGATATGAGCAAACTTCGCACAGGGCGCAGCGATATAGGAGGCGGAAGTGATAGCGGACAGGCTAATAAAGAGCCTGAACAACGAAGGGCTGAACCTGTAAGAGTGGAAAAGAAAGTGGGACGTAATGATCCTTGTCCCTGCGGAAGCGGCAAGAAATACAAGCAATGCCACGGGAAGAACGAATAAAGTGAAATAGCTGCCCGATAAAAAATCTGACCTGAGAGATTATTCCAAATTAGATAAAATTCAACTTTTCTTAACATTTTTACTTACTAATTCAGGTCGCCCCTATGGGGCTAATATAGCATTTGCAATTGATTCTATAAACAGTTCACTCCTTCGGAGTTTGCATTGTTTAGTCCCAGAGGGACGATCTGTTTATAGAAAATATTTATTCATTAAAAGAAAGCCCCATTGGGGCGACCTGTTACATAATAAAGAAAAAAATTCAGATTGCGTTATAATACCCGTTCAATAATTCAAGGCATCGCTCTCCTGTTTCCTTCATTGAATTGCCAAGGGAAACAAAGCCATGATTCTTTATAATAAAGAAATTCTGGTATCCTAATATCGCAAGTACGCTGTTAACAAGTTCAATTGAACCATAAGGTTCAACAGTCGCCGTTTCGGGGCAATTGAGGTTGACTGCATTGGTAAGGAATTCTTTTGCATGACCGTGAAAAACTGCCTGCACATAAGGCCTTGCATTGTAAATAGAATAATGTAACATGCTTTCTGAAGACGGGCATCTTTTTCCTTCGGCATACACTATCTTCTTTTCAAGGTCACAGGAAGTAACCTTCACAAAGCTGCTGTCATCAAGGGCATCTTTAAGTCCTATACTGGTGCCTGTAATGATAAAACTATTATCGCCGGGTTTTATCCTGAAACTAAGATTGCCATAAGAACCCCCGGGATAAGGCGGAGTAAGGTTCCTTTCGTGAAATACTTTGCACCACTGGCGCAGTTCATTCAGTCTTTTGTCATAAGGAGGAGGCGCGTCCTTTACAACAGACCTGAATTTTACACCACCGTATTCCTCGGCCATTGGTTAGTTTTTCATTAAATTGAAAATAGATTTTTCATCAGCCTTAATGATCCCTTTCTCAGTAATTATTCCGGTAATATATTTTGCCGGGGTTACATCGAATGCAGGATTAATAGCTTCAGAACCGGGAGAACACACCAGCACTTCATGAAGATTATTCTCCTTATCCACGCCTGTCTGGTACAAAACTTCATTCATGTTTCTTTGCTCAATCGGGATGTTCTTTCCGGAAGGACAATTCATGTCGATAGTTGATGAAGGGGCTGCCACATAGAAAGGCACATTGAATTCCTTTGCTATGATGGCTTTCTCAAAAGTGCCTATCTTATTGGCAACATCTCCGTTGGCAGCAATCCTGTCTGCGCCCACTATCACCATGCTCACATCACCTTTCGACATGAGGTAAGCCCCTGCATTATCAGGGACTATGCTATGAGGAACATTTTCGTTCTTCAGCTCCCATGCTGTAAGCCTTGCACCCTGACTCCTGGGGCGGGTTTCATCCACATATACAAAAACATTCTTGCCCGAACGATGTGCGGTATAAACAGGGGAGAGGGCAGTGCCATAATCCACAAAGGCAAGCCATCCGGCATTACAGTGGGTAAGTATGTGCATCCCGTCTTTTATTAATGCATTCCCATATTCTCCTATCTTCCTGCTGGAAGAAGCATCTTCATCGGCAATCTTCTGTGCTTCTTTTATGGCATCTTCCTTTGAAATAAGGGCAGCCTGATATACCCTGTTCACGGCATAAAACAAGTTTTGCGCGGTAGGACGGGTATCTTCTATTTCTTTCTTTGCAAGGGTGATAAAATCGGTAAAATCATTTCCCGCTTCCATTGCAGCCTGTGCCATGGCAAATCCCGCCGCAGCGCCTATTGCACCCGCTCCGCGAACCAGCATGGTCTTTATGGCATCACAGCTGTCTTTATAAGTCTTGGCTTCATATATCCTGAATTCAAAAGGAAGCAGGTTTTGCTCAATAAGATAAACATCGCTGCCTTCCATCCATACAGTGCGGTAATCTTTCCCGTTAACCCTCATGTAATATTAGTTCGAAGTTTTTGAAATAAGAAGCTTATAAAATTAAATAAAAAAGAATAATAAGAGAGAATTAAAACCTAAAATAGATTAAACGAGAGGAAGTTTATGAAAGAATAAAAAACCGGCTTATAACAAGCCGGTTGAACAAGCACAAAAAATCAATTAAGCACCAAGTAATTTCTTTACAATTTCCGAAACTACTTTATTGTCGGCTTTCCCTGCAAGTTGCTTTGAAGCCATACCCATAACCTTGCCCATGTCCTTTATTCCGGCAGCGCCTGTCTGGGTAATAATGTTTTTTAGTAAAGCAATAAGTTCATCTTCGCTCATTTGCTTGGGAAGATATTCCTGAGTTACTTCAGCCTGGAAAAGGTCGTGGGCAGCTAGATCCTCGCGCTTGTTCGCTGCAAATATTTCAGCCGCTTCTTTCCGCTGTTTTATCAGCTTCTGAAGAATTTTTATTTCAGTGTCTTCTGTAACAGCCTGTCCCGAAGTATTGGCAAGCAGCAATTCGGCTTTAATGGCGCGCAATGCTTCCAGCCGCTGGGCTTCCTTTGCCAGCATGGCTGTTTTAATGTCGGCATTTATCTTATCAACTAAACTCATAATAAAATAAATGATAAATTAATCAACGTTATCGTGCAGATACGAATTGTTTTGTTTCAGTTCGGTTTTCTTATCTTCATCTTCCGACAGGGAATAGCGCGAAACATGCGATTCGGAAGAGGGAGTTACATTTGATAAAGTAACATTCCTTCTGAGGTATGCAGGCTCGTTTTCAAGGTCTTTAACTCCCTGTGCTGTCTTTATCTTCATGCTGAGGTCCTTAAGCTTTTTTATGCGCTCCTGGCTTTTTCTCTGCACTTCCGGATTTATATCGAAAAGTGTTTCTTCCTTTGGAAGAGGTTTTGTTTCAGCTTGTTTTTCTGCATTAGTAATCAGAAAAGGTTCATTGGCTTTATTTTCTTCAAACTCAGGTTGGGCTTCCGGTGTTTTAACAACCGCTGCAAGCTCATCATCAAGGGTGAAAATAGTATATTCTTTTTTCGGCTCTTCCTTTTTTACTTCTTTCACCTCCGGCATTTCAGGGGTCTTGGTTGTAATTGTAAAATCATTTAAGTCTTCAATTTCTGATTTAACAGTGTTCACTGGTTCAGCCACAGTTTCTTTTTTCTCTTCTTTTAGTTCATTTACCAAAGGATGTATTACTTTTTCCTTTTGTTTAGTGTTAACCATTACAGGAGCATAATCAAAGTTTCCTGAAGAATCGAAACCGGTGGCAATTAATGTAACGCCTATCTGGTTGCCCAGAGATTCGTCAGTGCCATTACCCCAAATGATCTCAGCCGTAGAGCCGGATTCTTTCTGAATATATTCGGTGATTTCAGAGACCTCATCCATTTTAATTTCTTCCTGTCCCGAAGCGATATAAAGTAAAATATTACTTGCACCTTTTATCTGGTTATCATTCAGCAATGGTGAATTTAATGCCATTTCAACAGCCTTGATTGCCCTGTTTTCGCCTTCGGCAAAGCCTGAACCCATAATAGCGACACCGCTGTTTTTCATAACGGTCTTTACATCTTCAAAATCAACATTGATGTAACCGGGAACAGTAATAATTTCAGCAATGCCTTTTGCTGCAGTGGTAAGGATATTGTCAGCCTTGCTGAATGCTTCGGAAAGACAAAGATTTCCGTGAAGTTCCCTTAATTTATCATTGCATATAACAAGTAAGGTATCAACATTTTTCCTTAATTCTTTGATACCTTCTTCTGCCTGCAACTTTCTTTTTCTTCCTTCAAATGCAAAAGGAATGGTAACAATTGCAACGGTAAGTATTCCCATTTCTTTAGCAGTGGCCGCAATTACAGGAGCTGCACCCGTACCGGTACCACCACCCATTCCGGCAGTGATGAACAACATCTTGGTGTTTTTTTCAAGATGTGATTTCAACTGATCAATGTTTTCGATGGCAGCATTTTTGCCGACAGAAGGGATAGAACCGGCGCCTCGCCCTTCAGTCAAACTGGCACCAATTTGAACTTTGACTGTCACAGGACTGTTGTCAAGCGCTTGCGAATCTGTATTGCAAACGATGAAATCAACGCCTTCTATGCCCTGTTTGAACATATGGTTGACAGCATTGCTGCCTCCACCGCCAACTCCAATAACTTTAATAATTGAGGATTGGCCTTTTGGTAATTCGAATTGTAACATTTCTGTCATGGGATTATTTCAGTTTGATAAAAGTATATAATAGAATAGTGACTAGACTTGCTGCATTTAATAATTTATTAACATGAAAAATGTTCAAAATGTTAATATTTTTCGATCAGTTAATTGTTCCCTCCATCTTCAAAAAATTCTTTTCCTTTTGCAAATATTTTATCAAAGAAACTTCCTTTTGTTTTCTTTGAATGCGTTTGAACAGTATTCTTTTCTTTTACTTTTTCAGTTTGTTTATCTTTGTTTTCAAGCTTTTCCAGGCGTTCGAATCCTTTGATCACTAAGCCAACCCCGGTAGCATACATAGGGCTTGCAATTTCTTCAGAAACATTTTTTGCAAGATGCTCGTTCGGATAACCTATTCTCGTATCCATCCCGGTAATGAATTCTGTTAATTGAGCAATATGTTTCAATTGTGCGCCGCCACCTGTCAGCACAATACCTGCTATAAGCTTCTTTTCATATCCTGAATTTTTTATTTCATAATAAATATGCTCAATAATCTCTTCAGCTCTGGCCTGAATAATGCTTGCAAGATTTTTCAATGATATTTCTTTCGGATCTCTTCCTCTTAAACCAGGTATAGAAACAATCTCTTCGTCTTTATTTTCACTTGCAAGTGCAGAGCCGAATTTTATTTTTAATGCTTCAGCCTGACTACGAATAATGGTACATCCCTCTTTTATATCTTCGGTTATAACATTTCCGCCAAATGGAATTACTGCTGTATGGCGAATAATACCATCCTGGAAAATTGCTATATCAGTTGTTCCACCTCCGATATCTACCAGGACTACACCGGCTTCTTTTTCTTCGTCGCTCAGCACTGCATCAGAGGAAGCAAGCGGTTCTAATATAAGTTCAGCTACTTCAAGTCCTGCTTTGCTTACACATTTATGAATATTTTTTGCTGCAGCTACTTGTCCTGTGATAATATGAAAATTAGCTTCAAGGCAGATACCCGACATTCCAACAGGATCCTTAATTCCGGGTTCTTTGTCCACTATATATTCCTGAGGGATTACATGGATTATTTCTTCTCCCGGCTGCATTACCAGTTTGTACATGTTTTCAACCAGCACATCAATATCCTCTTGCTTGATTTCATCTTCAAGAGAATTGCGCATAATATTGCCGCGATGCTGTATGCTTTTAATATGCTGCCCTGCAATGCCAACATTTATAACACAAATATTAACTCCTGATTTTTGTTCCGCTTCTTCAACAGCAGCCTTGATAGATTGAACTGTTTTTTCAATATTCGCAACCACTCCACGCGTTACGCCAATAGATTCAGATTTCCCGATGCCAAGGATTTCAACTTTCCCATGTTCGTTCCTGCGACCTACTATGGCTGCAATTTTTGTTGTGCCGATGTCAAGACCGACAACTATTTCTGATGATTCCATAAGTGTGAGATTAAATTTTTGAACAAACTACCTGATTTTTATATTTTAAATTAATTGATTTGTATTTTTCCCAGCCTATTTTATTAAGACATTGTTTATAAAAGACAAGAAGATTGTAAAATTTCTCTTCTATATTATCAATGCCTCCGAAAATTACAGTCTGGTTACCGATTTTTGTAAACAGCTCAATATCTCCCCTGCTATTAATGAAAATTTCCTCCACCATTGCTTTCCAGAAATTATCTTTCGATATAAACTGTGCTAGCCTGTATATTTTATAAATGCTTGTTTTCATTGTGACAGTATCTGCGCCGGTCGAATCAGAAACATCCAGCTTCATAAAAGGGTTGTAGAAATCTTTAATATACCCGTTTGCCACTATCAACCTTGCTGTGTATTTATCGCTTGTTGGCAGCATCTTTCCTTCATTATCAATATAAAATGATTGACCGTATTTACTAATAACCTTGACGATTGGCTTTCTTTGCACAATATTAATTTGAACATCGCCTAAAATGGAAACAAACACATCAGACTTTTTTATATATGGAATGGTTAAAAGGGCTGCTTCTAATTCTCCGGCACTAATGTCGTATAAAGGAGCTCCTTTTATTTTAAATCCTTTTTGAGCAAGGAATGATTCTATATCTTCATTTGTAATGAAATAATCATCACTATTATATTTTATGAAAATATCTGACTTGTTGCAAATCTCAGACTGGTGCTCTTGATATGCGAATCCAAGCAATGTTGATAAACCTGCAATAAGAATAATCCAAACTAATATGATGAGAATTCTTTTCATCATAAACTTTTAGCTATTTTTAAAATGTTCTTTAAACTCTTTTCAATAGGTTCTACAAGCTGATCTATGTCGCCTGCTCCAATAGTGATCAATACATCAAGTTTTCTTTTTATCAACTCATCTATCAAATCTTCTTTACGGCAAACCATTTTATTATTTGATGGTATTTTTTTAAGAAGGTTATCAGAAGAAATTCCCTCGATAGGGAGTTCTCTTGCCGGGTAAATGTCAAGCAATATTAATTCGTCAAACATTGATAAACTTTCTACAAAGCCATTAGCTAAATCTCTAGTCCTTGAAAATAAATGCGGTTGAAAAACTCCAGTTATCTTCTTCCCGGGATAAAGCTCTCTGGCAGCATTGATACAAGCTTTGATTTCTTCAGGATGATGAGCATAGTCATCAATAAATACAAGATTATCATCATTAATCCTGTAATCAAAGCGTCTGCAAACGCCAGAATAACTTTGTAGTGCTTTCTTAATTTCGTTAGGCTTAACGCCGAGATTTAAAGTTACAGCTGCTGCTACTACCGCATTCTCAACATTATGTTTTCCCGGAACAATAGATGTTATTTTAATACTTAAGTTGTCTGGACAATTAATAGTATAATTGAAATATCCATTCTTTATTCTAATATCAGTAGCATAATAATCTGCTTTTTCTTTTGCTGAATAGGTGATAGGTTTAATTACAATACTAGTCAGCTCAAGGTTTTTCTTTAAAAATAATTTCCCATTTTCTTTAATCTGACTTGCAAACAACCTGAATGATTCGATCATGTAATCTTGGTTCCCATAGATATCAAGATGATCTGCATCCATTGCCGAAATTACCGCAATATCAGGATGCAGTTGAAGAAATGAGCGATCAAACTCATCAGCTTCCACAACGGCAATAGAATTTTTTTCTGATAAAATCAAATTAGATTTATAATTCTTACTGATTCCTCCGATAAATGAAAAAATATCTTTTCCGGATAGCTTTAATATATGAGCTATCATTGAAGTAATGGTTGTTTTACCATGAGTGCCAGAAACAGCTATCGTATAAACATTCTGTGTTATAAGACCAAGTATTTCAGCTCTTTTGTGGATTTCGATTCCTTTTTCTTTAAGGAAAATAAATTCCTTATGTTCTTTAGGTATAGCCGGAGTATAAATAACTAAATCAATGTCCTTTGGAATCATTTTGATATTCTCATCAAAATGAACCGAAATTCCCTCTTCACAAAGTTCATCTGTCAGGGCCGTTCGTGTTTTATCATAACCACTAACCTGTACCCCTTTCGCCTTAAAAAATCTTGCAAGGGCGCTCATCCCGATACCACCGATTCCAAGTAAATAAACCTTTTTTATTTTTTTAATATCAATCATTCTTTATTTATTCTCAGCCAATTTCAATATTTCTTCTGCTATACGATCTGCCGCACCAGGTAAAGCAAGTGATTTAATGTTTTTACTCATTTGTTCACGTTCTGTAATATTCTCAGCAAGCCCCAAAACAGTTTTTCCTAATAGAATTCTGCAATCGGAATCTTTTATAAGTTTGGCTGCTTTTGTTTTTACTAGTGCCTGAGCGTTTTTTGTCTGATGATCTTCCGCTACGTTGGGCGATGGAACAAGTATAACCGGTTTACCGACGATACATAATTCAGAAATAGAAATTGCCCCAGCTCTTGATACAATAATATCAGCAGCAGCATAAGCCAAATCCATCCTGTTAATGAAATCGAATACTTTTATTTTTTCACTTAAATAATTATTTACAAAACTCTTTGCTGAATCAAAGTAATATTTTCCTGTTTGCCAGATTACCTGAATGTTATTATCTGTAAATAATTCGAGATTATTTCGGATGCTTTCATTAATAGTGCGTGCGCCAAGGCTTCCGCCTACTGCAAATAAAATTTTATCTGCTGGATTAAGTCCGAAAAAATTTAATGCTTCAGATTTTTTATTTTCAATATCCACAACATCCTGTCTGACAGGATTACCTGTAATTGCAATTTTTGATTCCGGAAAATATTTTTCCATCCCTTCGAAAGCCACGCAAATCTTTTTCACCTTTTTTGAAAGATTAATGTTGGATTTGCCGGGAAATGAATTCTGTTCCTGAATAAGTGTCGGGATTCCTTTAATTGAAGCAGCTTTAACAATTGACCAACTGGCATAGCCTCCTACCCCAATGACTATATCGGGCTTAAATTCTTTTATTATTTTATTTGATTTAATAAGACTTGACAAAATCTTTATTGGTACTAAAATGTTTTTAAAAGTAATTTTTCGTTGAAGTCCGCTTATCCATAAACCTTCTATTACATAACCCGCGGCAGGTATCTTTTCCATTTCCATTTTCCCTTTGGCTCCTACAAAAAGGATCTCAATTTCTTTGTTTTTATTCTTTAGTGCATTGGCAATAGCAATAGCCGGGAATATATGCCCCCCGGTTCCGCCTCCGCTGATAATAATTTTAATTCCCACTTTCTATATCGCTTACTTCTTCCGTTTTAACTTCTTCTTTTTTGTGTAATAGTTTTTCTTCTTCGATATCGGACTCTCTACTTATACTTAATATTATTCCGATTGCTATTCCCGTGAACCAGATTGAAGTCCCACCCATACTGACTAATGGTAAAGGCTGACCTGTAACAGGAAGAATATTTACTGCAACAGCCATATTAATAAAGGCTTGGAATACCAAGCTGAAACAACAACCAAATGCAGCGAATGCACCAAATGATCCTGGTGCACGGGAAGCAATTCGAACTCCACGGAATAGTAAAATCATGTACATTAATACTATGATTATTGCACCTATAAGTCCATATTCTTCGGTAATTATTGAATAGATAAAATCAGAATAGGGGTGAGGCAGAAAATTACGCTGTGTGCTGTTTCCTGGCATTTTCCCAAATACACCTCCAGTAGCTATTGCAATCTTTGATTGTTCAGGCTGGTAATTTTCATCTTTATTACCATTATTTCCATTTTTAAATGATTCTATCCTGTTTTTCCAGGTGCCTAAACGCCCCTGAGAAGATGAATTCAATAAAATGACAATAAACAATGAGAACAGCACAACTGCTATTCCAAGTAAGGCGAAAATGTACTTCATATTAATCCTACCAATAAAAAGCATTACCAGGCAGGTGGTGAATAAAACTGCTGCAGTTGAAAAATTAGCAGGTAAAATAAGTGCACATACAATCAATATTGGAACCATAATAGGAACAAATGCCGTTTTGAAATCCTTTATTTGTCCTTGTTTCTTTGACAGTAACCGGGCAACATAAATAATAAGCGCAAGTTTTGCAAAATCGGAACTTTGAAAAGTGAGATTAATTTTTGGTACTGTAAGCCATCGACTTGCTTCATGTACATTTGTGCCTGTAAATAAAGTCAGTAAAAGCAAAGGAACAGTTATGAACATAGCCAATTGAGATATCCTGGAAAAGTAGGTGTATTTGAAGAGATGGACTAAATACATCAACACCAGACCAAATACAAGAATAATAAAATGTTTTATGAGATAATATTCCGTGTTCCCCTGCTGACGCATATAGGCCAACATTCCCGTTGAACTATAAACAGAAAGCAAGGAAAATATGGATAATATGATCACTACTAACCATATTACCTTATCCCCTTTTATGTTATTAAAAAACTTCAACGTTTTATTATTTTATAATTCGCGAACAGCTTCTTTAAACTTTCTTCCTCTTTCTTCATAATTTTCGAACAAATCGAAACTTGCACATGCAGGCGAAAGAAGTACAACATCACCTGTTTTGCCAAGATGATATGCTGTCCTTACTGCTTCATCAGCTGATCGTACATCGACAATAATTTTATCAGTATCAGAAAATATTTTGTGAATTTTTCGGTTATCAACTCCCATGCAGATAATTGCTTTTACTTTCTTCTTTACAATATCATGAAGAAAATTGTAATCATTACCTTTGTCTTTGCCACCCACAATCCATATTATAGGTTTTGACATACTTTCAAGTGCGTACCAAGTTGAATTTACATTAGTAGCTTTCGAATCGTTAATAAATTCAATTCCATGAACATTTGTAACATATTCAAGCCGATGCTCAACTCCCTGAAAATCCATTAAGCTTTCTTTAATAGTGTCTTTCCTGATGTCAAGAATTTTAGATGCAATACCTGCGGCAAGTGTGTTATAGAGATTGTGTTTTCCTTGAAGTGCGAGTTCGTGCATGTTCATATTCAATTTGATTTAGTTAATATTTAGTATTAATTATTTTTTTTCATTATCTTAACTTTAATGTAACTATTGTCATCACAGCCAGTACGATTCCTACTATCAAAAAGCGCATGACTATTTTTGCTTCATGATATCCTTGTTTTTGGTAATGATGATGAAGTGGCGACATTTTAAATATTCTTCTTCCCTCGCCGTATTTCTTTTTAGTGTATTTGAAATATAAAACCTGGATGATTACAGAAATACTCTGTATAAGAAATATGCCACATAGTAAAGGAATTAGAAGTTCTTTGCGAATTATTATAGCGAATACAGCGATAATTCCTCCAAGTGCAAGACTTCCTGTGTCACCCATGAATACTTGAGCGGGATAAGAATTGTACCAAAGAAATCCTATACAGGCTCCGACAAATGCTCCGGCAAAAATTGTTAACTCTGGGATATTCGGAATATACATGATATTAAGGTAA
Source organism: Bacteroidales bacterium (assembly GCA_050013795.1). Classification (GTDB taxonomy): domain Bacteria; phylum Bacteroidota; class Bacteroidia; order Bacteroidales; family CG2-30-32-10; genus CAWHOW01. The sequence goes on along the minus strand of JBEKEO010000007.1, from coordinate 21,848 downwards.
TCGGCAAAAATTATATTACCTGAAACATAAGCAAGTACTGCTAAAGCGGTTCCGATAATTGCCGAAGTTCCGGCAGCCAACCCATCAATCCCGTCAGTTAAATTTGCACCATTCGAAACAGCGACAATTATGAATATCACGATTGGAATAAATATTAAGAATGCATACTTTTTATAACCGGGTCCTAACCATGCAAGTAGATCAGCATAATCAAATTCATTGTTCTTAATGAATGGTATAGTTGTTTTGGTTGATTTTATTGATTCTTCAGAAAATAATTTAGGGGAATCACTATAATCTTCCATCTTCATAATATTCGTAGTGTTCACTATTCTTTCCGAATTGTTCTCTTTTTCCCTGATGACCACGGAATCATTAAAATAAATCGAACTGCCTATTATTATCCCAAGCCCTATTTGTCCAAGTATTTTGAATTTCCCGGCAAGACCTTTTTTGTTTTTTTTGAAAACTTTTATATAGTCGTCTATAAACCCTATTGCTCCAAGCCATATTGTAGCAACAAGCATAAGGATGATATATATATTATTAAGCTTAGCAAATAGGAGCGTAGGAATTACTATAGATGCCAGGATTATCAATCCACCCATTGTAGGAGTTCCTTTTTTCTGAATTTGCCCTTCAAGACCGAGATCACGAATATCTTCACCGACTTGTTTCTTGTGCAAATAATTGATAACCCTTTTCCCTATAAATAGCGAAATCAGCAATGACACAATAATTGCCATAGGTGCACGAAAGTTGATATATTGAAAAACTCCTGCACCAGGTAAATTAAAATTGCTTTTTAAATAATCAAATAAATAGTAGAACATGTTGTTCAGATTAATTGATCAAAAATTTCTTTAACTACTTGTTTATCGTCAAAAGGATATTTTACTCCCTTTATCTCCTGGTACTTTTCATGACCTTTTCCGGCAAGAAGAATTATGCTGCCGGGTAATGCTAATGCACATGCTGTTTTTATTGCTTCTTTCCTGTTAAGAATAGAAAGGACTTTTCTTTTCGAAACAATATCCACTCCCGCCATCATTTCTTCTATAATTTTTTCGGGGTCTTCCGAACGCGGATTGTCGGAAGTAAGAATCACTTTATTGCTGTATTCGCAAGCAATTCGTGCCATTATCGGTCGCTTGGTATTATCCCTATCGCCGCCACATCCAACAACTGTGATAATTTCTTCATTTCCTTCTTTAACTGATGTAATGGTGCTTAACACGTTGCTAAGCGCATCTGGAGTATGTGCATAATCAATAATTGCAGTGGTTTCGTTAGTCGCTCTTACATAATCAAACCTTCCTTCAATTGCCTCAAGACGGCTAAGAATGGTAAGAATGCTGTTCTTATTTTCTCCTAATAAAACTGCCGCCGAATAAATAGCAAGTAAATTATAAGCGTTGAAATTCCCGATAAGTTTGAACCAAACATCAACTCCATCAATATTTAATTGTAATCCGGCAAAACTGTTTTCAATTATTTTTGCTTTGAAATCAGCAGGGTTCTTAAGTCCATAAGTATGCTGTGAAGCCTTTGTATTTTGAAGCATTACTTTTCCGTTTCTGTCATCGGCATTACTCAAAGCAAATGCATGTTTGCCAAGGGTGTCAAAAAATCTCTTTTTTGCAGCCAGGTATTCTTCAAATGTTTTATGATAATCAAGATGGTCATGTGTGATGTTCGAAAATATTCCCCCGGCAAAGTTTAGCCCTGCTATCCTGTTCTGAACAATGGCATGCGAACTGACTTCCATAAAACAATGCGTGCATCCTTCTTCCACCATCAGCTTCATAAGACTGTTCAGTTTTATTGCATCAGGTGTAGTATGTGTGGAGGGAATTATTTCGTCATTTATTTTATTACAAACTGTTGATAATAGTCCGACATTATAACCCAGTTCCCTGAAGAGTTTGTGTAGTAATGTTACAGTGGTTGTTTTGCCGTTTGTGCCTGTAATACCAGTTAGTTTTAAATTCGACGTTGGATTATCGAAATAATTTGAGGCAATCCAGCCTAAAGCTTTGCTGCTATTCTGTACTTTGATATAAGTGATGTCCTTTACAAAGCTGCTGAGGTCATCCTGGTACACAATGGCTATAGCGCCATCCTTTACAGCCTGTTCAATATAGTTATGGCCATCTGTTTTTGTACCCTTTACTGCTATAAAAAGGCTATTCTTCTGAACATCTCTTGAATCAAAGGTTATATGGTCAATTACAATGTCGGTAATGCCAGTTACCTTAACAATGCCTGATTTAAATAATATGTCCTTTAGTAATTTCATTTATAATTCTACCGTATGTTTCATTTACCCAGGTCATGACCTTTTCCAAAATAGTCATGACTATTTTTACTGAAAGCTGTTCTTCATTTACTTTATATTATTCTTCATTTATACTCAGGTTATTAATGCGTTACGCACCTTTACCATTATCTTTATTCTGTGCTTTATCAGCTTTTGGTTTGTTACCTGCCTTATTAGAAGGCGGGTTGTTATTTTTTTTGTTTTTATCCTGGTTTTTTTTGTTTTTAACAGGCTGATTTTTATTGTTTTTCTTGATATTCTTCTTTGGGTCAACAACCAAAGCGGAATCGGGCACAACCGGAACTATTTGAACAAGGGCATATTCATCTAAAGATTCAGGTTTAGAAAGATTTATCTCTATAATACTGCCTTTTATAATTACAGATCCGGGCGCAATTGATTGTGCTGCTACTTTTCCTTTACCGCTTACATTTACTTTTAACCCTAAATTTTCCAACATATAGGTTGCATCTTTTAGCCCCATACCTGTAACATCAGGAACATAACCGTACTTAAAAGTCTTTTCCCTCAGCAAAACATTTTTTGAATCAATGGAAGCGAAAACCCATTCAGCACTGGGGTTTTGTGATAAAGTAGAAAAATTAAGTTTTTGGTAGATTATATATAAATCATTCTGATTAGCAGCTTTGACAAATGGAATTGCGTTGTGAGAAGCGGGTTCATCAATATGTTGATGAACCTCAAGATGTGTGGCATAAACCCTGTCTGCAATTTCTTTAAAAACCGGCGCTGCCACAGCGGCTCCATAATAAGCGCCTTTCGAAGGGCTATTTATTACAACAATACAGGAATACATTGGATTATCTGCTGGAAAATATCCCACAAAAGAGGCTTTGTAATTAATATCTCCTTCGTTGCCATAACCTTTATTGTTTTTTGCAACCCTTGCAGTACCTGTTTTTCCGGCAATTTTATAAACCGAATTCTTTAAACTTCTTCCAGTCCCGTTCTCTATCACACCTTCAAGCAATGATTTTGCTTTAGCTACCGTAGCTGGTGAACAAATTGAATCTTTCAATACAACTGGATTAAACCGGGTAACTGTTTTTCCCAACCTTTGTATTTCCTTTACAAAAAGTGGTCTTACCATTTTCCCATTGTTAGCAATTGCATTATAAAATGTCAGAATCTGCATAGGCGTTAATCCAACTTCATATCCGATTGCCATATGTGGTAATGTCAACCTCGACCAGTATTTACTTTTAGGATTGTAAATTTTAGGTTTTGCTTCACCACCAATTTCAACTCCTAAAGGCTGATCAACTCTCATAGCGTATAATTTATCAGTGAAACGCTGCGGATTATCTTTATATGCTTTAAAGATAGCTTGCGATATACCTACATTTGATGATTCTTCAAATGCCTGCCTGACTGATTCCGGTCCAAAACCATCTATATGGGAATCCTGCATTTCCTGGTCGTAATATTTTATTTTGCCAATGGTGACCATATCATCAAGATTTACCATTCCATCGTCCATACCGGCTACAAGAGAAAATAATTTAAAAGTAGAACCGGGCTCTGTTGCTTCGCCTATTGCATAATTTTCTTCTTCATCATATACTCCATTTTTTCCTCTTTTAAGATTTGCAATTGCTTTAATCTGTCCGGTTGAAACCTCCATCAAAACGGCACACCCATGATCTGCATCATTAGCAATAAGATTTTTCATTAAGGCATTTTCAGCAACATCCTGCAAGTCAATGTCTATAGTAGAAATTACATCGCTTCCATTTTGAGGATCAATTTCATTGTCATAATCATTTAGAGGCATCCAAATACCACCTGCGATTTTTTTCCTCAGCCTGATACCACTTATGCCTTCAAGCGCTCGGGAATAATATCCCTCCAAACCTACTTTAATAATTTTATTGGTATCAATTTTTACAACTTTCCCGTTTTTCTCAACCGTACTGTCGCCAATTACATATCCAATAGTCCTTTTTGCTAATAACTGATATGGCTTCACTCTTTTCCCTTTTTCTTCAACCAGCAAACCGCCTTTTTTTCTACTCAATCTAAAAATTGGGAACTTTTTAATAGCTTTAAGTTCATCAAATGTCACCTGCGATTTTTCATCATCAAAATTTGATTTATGAATTAGAGCATATTCTTTTCCATCAGCCTTTGCACTGCTTAGGATTTTTTTGTATTCACTTTTCGATTTATCTTTAAACATATTGGAAAGACAATATGCAAGAGAGTCCGATTTGCTTTCAAAAACATCATCGGCAACAACCTGTGAATCCCAGAAAATATCGAATATAGGAACAGATGTAGCAAGAAGACTTCCGTTATTAGCACAAATATTACCCCTGATGGCTTCAACTTTCATAGTGTCGAGAGACTGCATCTCCGATCTCTTTTTCCATGTGTCGCCTTCTATAAACTGAATATGCATTACCTGCCCTATGATAAAGAAAGAAAACAGAAGTACTACCATGTATACCAGGTAGACCCTCCACATTATATCTTTCTTTGAATCTTTCATGAATTAATTTTTATTCATCACCTTTTTAGAAGTGTCATTAATTGCAATAATTTTATGTGGTGGCACAACGGACTCTTTTAATCCAAAAGGTGCAATTCTTTTAAATACTTCCGACTGCCTGCTGCATAACATTAATTTCGATTTGTTTTCAATGCTTTCAGATCTTAATTCTTTCAGTTCTTTTTTTATTTTCTCAATCTGGATGATCTTCTTTTCGGCGTAGTATGAATTTGCTATGTACAGTATTGCTATAAAGGCAAGAAAAAATACAAAAGGCAAGCTTTTGATGGCTGTATCCTTGGTCAGAATAGTTCCATCCATCACACTTTGCAACCCCTTTAAAATCGGATTTTGCTTCCTCTTCTTCTTTTTCTTTGGAGGCTCTTCCTTGACAACTTCAGGTTGTTCTACAACATCGGATTCTTTGTAAGAATTGCTGCCCATTAATTTTTAATTGCTATTCTTAGTTTTGCGCTTCTTGCACGTTTATTTATTTCAATTTCTTCTTCACTTGGAACAACCGGTTTTCTTGTAATCATTTTATAAGGAACCTTTTCATGACCATAAAAGTCTTTTTCAATATTTCCTTCGGCATTTCCTGATTTCATATAATTCTTTACAAGTCTGTCCTCCAATGAATGATATGATATTACTACCAACCTGCCTCCCTGTTTTAATACTTCAATGCTTTGCTTCAAGAACTCATCAAGTGCTTCGATTTCGTGGTTTATTTCTATGCGTAAAGCCTGGAATACTTTAGCATAGAATTTGTTTTCCCTGCCTCTTTCAGCGAACCTTTCCAGAACCTTTTTTATATCATTAACCATAACGATTTCGTTATTCTCTCTTTCCATTACAATTGCTTTAGCCAGGCTTTTAGCATTGTTCATCTCGCCAAATTCAAAGAACATTTTTTTTAATTCTTCTTCAGTGTATGATGCCAGCACTTCTTTTGCACTCTGGCCGCTTTTTCTGTCCATCCTTAAGTCAAGCTCCGAATTGAAGCGGGTAGATAAGCCTCGGTCGGTATCATCTATCTGATGGGAGGATATTCCTAAATCTGCCAGTATGCCATCAACAGGAAGAACTTTATAAAACATCAGAAAATTCTTTATAAACCTGAAATTCGCATTAACCAGAATTAATCTCTCATCATCAATAACATTATGCAACGCGTCTTCATCCTGATCAAATGCTATTAATTTCCCGCCTTTTAATCTGTTTAATATTTCTTTTGAATGTCCGCCGCCTCCGTATGTAACATCCACATAAACCCCATCAGGATTTATATTCAGCCCATCAATGCTTTTTTGAAGAAGTACAGGTTCATGATACATCATCTTTCTTTTCCCCTTTATCCTTCTTAGCCATTACTTCTTCAGCCAGTGTTGAAAAGTCTTCAGGCTCATTTGTCTGAAGCCTTGTGTAAGCTGCCTTCGACCAAATCTCAACCCTGTTAGAAAATGCAAAAAGCACAATTTCTTTATCTATGCCTGCATATTCGGTAAGTTGTTTTGGCAAAAGGAGCCTGTTCACAGAATCGAGCATTAATTCTGATGCTCCACGGTAGAAATACCTTACAAAATCACGGTTTTTCTTGTTATAAAGATTCAGCTGATTAACTTCATCGCTAATTACTTTCCAAACATTCTGGGGATAGAGAACTAGGCAATTTTCAAAGCCACGGTTAACGACAAATTTGTCCTGAGCTTCAGGAGGGAGCTGCTTTTTAAGACCTGCAGGAAGCATAAAGCGCCCTTTAGCGTCTATTTTGCATTCATATTCCCCTATCAGGTTTATCATTTTATACGAATTGATTTAGAGCTGTAAAAGTATACAATTTTCTACCACAATTTACCACAATTTACCACTTTGTTGATAACTTTTTCCACTTTTTGACAATCGTTTTTTTAAAAAACTGTTTTTCTGTCATTTACGGCTATATCAAAATCCTGAATTTTAATATTTGTGTCGAAATCTTATGGGTTAAATACATTGATATGGAATATTTAAGTTTTAGAGCATAGGATATTTAAAGAATCAGTATTTTTGTGTGTGATGCCCATGTTTAATAAATCAAATAATAAATGTCAGAGATAAAAGCAGATAAGATTGATCTGGAAGAGATTATTAATAGCAAAAATCCAAAATTGCTCAAACTGATACCGGGTTTTATTCTTAAATACATAAAAAAGGTTATTCACCAGGATCAGGTAAATGGAGCGCTTGAAAAATATAAGGATAAGGAAGGGATAGATTTTGTTGAATGTATCCTGAATGAAATGGGCGCAAATATCAATGTTATTAATCCTGAAAATATTCCGGCAACTGGCAGGTATATCATTGCTTCAAATCATCCACTTGGTGGGTTAGACGGAATGGCATTAATGCTGGTGGTGGGAAAAGCAGGAAGGCGTGATATTGTTTTTCCCGTAAACGATCTGTTACTTTATTTAAGAAATCTCAAAGTGCTGTTTATTCCTATTAATAAGCATGGTAAAAATATCGATAACAAGACCCTTCTCGATGATACATTTGCTTCAGACGTTATAGTACTTTATTTTCCTGCAGGACTTTGTTCGCGAAAACAAAAAGGTAAAATACTAGACTTGGAATGGAAAAATACATTTATTAAAAAGGCGATACAGTTCGAAAGAGATATTATTCCTGTTCATATAGATGGAAGTAATTCGAATTTTTTTTATAACTTAGCAAACTGGAGAAAACGATTGGGCATAAAAGCGAATATTGAAATGCTTTACCTGGTCGATGAAATGTTCAACCAGAAGAATAAAGATGTAAACATTACCTTCGGGAAACCCGTTTCATTCAAAACCTTTGACAACAGGTTCAAAGTTAATGAATGGGCCAAACTGATGAAGCAACATATTTATGAATTAAGAAAAGACAAGAATAAAGAATTTTCATACAATTTAACCAAGTGAGACTAATAATAAATGATGAAGGAAATAATTCCATCGGTTGATAAAAAGCTTCTTGAACAGGAGTTGACGGAGGATAAGTTTATTCGTTACACAAATCATAAAAGTAACGAAATTTATATTGTAACCAATAGCAATTCGCCTAATGTTATCAGAGAGATAGGACGCTTGCGCGAGATTACCTTTCGCAGAGCTGGAGGGGGCACAGGCGAAGATATTGATATAGATGAATATGATTTCAGTTCCGCGCCCTATAAGCAATTAATTGTTTGGGATCCTAAAGAGCGTGAAATTGTGGGTGGTTACCGCTTTATCCGTTGTGGCGATGCCGTAAAAGATGAAAATGGAGAATACATGCTGGCAACAGCACATCTTTTTAAATATTCCGATATCTTCGAAAAATATTACATGCCTTATACTATTGAGTTAGGGCGCTCATTTGTCCAGCCACATTATCAGCCCATGAACGATCCACGCAAGGGTTTATATGCTTTGGATAATATATGGGATGGTTTAGGCGCTATAGCTATCGACAATCCTGATATCCGTTATTTCTTCGGAAAAGTAACCATGTATCTTAACTTTAACCAGGAAGCAAGAGACCTTATATTATACTTTCTTCATAAATATTTCCCCGACATGGAAAACCTTGTAACGCCCAAGTTTCCAAGGGGAATTCAAACCGACATTCGCGACCTGATGGCTATTTTTACTGGTAATTCTTATCAGGAAGATTATAAAATTTTATCTCAAAATGTAAGAAGATTGAATGAAACTATACCGCCTCTGGTTAATGCTTACATGAATCTTTCGCCTTCCATGCTTACATTCGGGACAGCCCTTAATGATACGTTCGGCGATGTAGAGGAAACGGGTATTCTTGTTACCATCAGTGATATTTACGATATGAAAAAAGACCGTCATTTACATACATATAAAAAAAATTAATAAACAGTATAATCATTTCATAAGAAGTATTTCTATTATGCAAATAAAAACCGCAGAATTTGTTTTAAGCAGTGTAAGCAATGAAAAATGCCCCAGGACATCCTTGCCCGAATATGCTTTTATAGGCAGGTCAAACGTTGGAAAATCGTCGCTTATCAATATGATTGTCGACAAAAAGAACCTAGCTAAAACATCGTCAACACCAGGGAAGACACAAATGATAAATCATTTTATTATTAACGAAAGCTGGTATATTGCCGATTTGCCGGGATATGGTTATGCAAAAGCATCAAAAGATAACCGCAGTAAGTGGGATAAAGTATCGAGGGGTTATTTGCATAAACGACAAAACCTGCTTAACACATTTGTTCTTGTTGATTCGAGACTAGTGCCACAGCAGAACGACATTGATTTTATGGAGTGGATGGGCGAAAAAGAACTTCCTTTTATTATTGTTTTTACCAAGACCGATAAGCTAAACCATAGTGAAATTTCGCAAAACATTGAGCATTATAAAACCATACTGAAGGATTTCTGGGAAGAATTGCCAAATTTTATCATGACTTCAGCCGAAACCAAAGCGGGTAAAGAAGAAATCCTGGATTTTATTGAAAAAACCAATAAGGAGTACGAAGAATTTAGTAAATAGTTATTGGCTTGAAGCACCTGAAGCCATGCGTATCAACAGGCAGGAAGATGTTCTATTATACCACTGTTCATTTGTATATACGCCAAACTCATACTATTATAAGTGCGACTATAACTTCTATACTTCCAAGTTGAATTGTTATGCTTGCAACTTACGTGTTTATGCAATTATATAGCTTATATTTGCTTTAAATTATAAACAGAGGCCTCTTAACGGTATCACTAAAACAATTGTTATGAAGAAAAGATACATCATCTCAATTCTCGCTATTATTAACCTGAGCACCTGCCTGTCCGGCAGGCAGGTAAATGCACAAACTGCTTATATAACGAATAGAGCCGATGGTACTGTATCCGTTATTAATATTGCTACAAATACAATTTCGGCTACAATTCCGGTTGGTACTAATCCTAAAAGTGTATCTGTAAGCCCAGATGGGAGTAAGGTGTATGTTGCTAATAGTAGTTCTAATTCAGTAAGCATAATAAACGGCGTTACCAATACTGTTTCTGCTACAATTACAGTTGGTTCTCATCCTTATGGTGTGTCAGTGAGTCCCGATGGGAGTAAGGTATATGTTGCAAATGCATATTCTAATACAGTTAGCATAATAAACTGTGCTGCAAATATTGTTTCGACTACAATTACGGTTGGCACAGAACCTCGTGGAATATCTGTGAGCCCCGACGGGAGTAGGGTATATGTTGCAAATTGGGATGCTAATACGGTAAGTGTAATAAATACCACTACCAATACTGTTTCGGCTACAATTACAGTTGGTTCTTTTCCTATTGGTATATCTATAAGCCCCGATGGAAGTAAGATATATGTCACGAATGAATTAAATGGTATAGTGAGTGTGATAAACAGCGCCACAAATTGTGTTTCAGCTTCAATTACAGTTGGTGATGATCCTGTTGGTGTTTCTGTAAGCCCAGATGGAAGTAAGGTATATGTTACGAATGAATTGGCTAATACAGTAAGTGTAATAAACAGTGCTACTAATACTGTTTCCGCTACAATTAAGGTTGGCACTTTTCCTATTGGTGTATCTGTGAGTTCCGATGGAAACAAGGTATATGTTGCTAATTCGGATGCTAATACAGTAAATGTAATAAATACCACTTCCAATACTGTTTCAGATACAATTAAGGTTGGTAATAGTCCATTTGCATTTGGAAATTTTATTTCCACTCATAAATAGTGCACTTGTTTTGCTTCGCTAAAAATATTATTGGCAAGCATTTAATGTATATACTACGTTCCTGCAAATGATAACTTAAAAATAGAAACGGGGGATTTTCGAGGTACGAATTGCGATTTATAATTTATTATGTGTTGACAATTTGGCTTTAGAAAAGAATCTAAACAATAGTAAAAATGTTTTATCCATTCCAAGTAGGACGTATGTTGATAAAATAGAAGCGGGAAATAGGGTTAAGTTGAAAGCGTTTGTTAAAGAATGGAAAAGTGAAATAGGGAAACATATATGTGCTAAAATTGTATTACTCATTTTTTTGCGTATATCCGAAAAAGCCATAATTTCGCAAACAACTCAACCTATTCAATTTTGGAGACCTTATTCATTATCATCCTTATAATTATTTTCCTTAATCTTGCTGCCAGATACCTGCTTCCTTTAGTATTGAGAAGAATGATGAAAAAATTCAGTAATAGGTTTCAGCAAGGTATGAATAATGAAGCCAGCTATAAACAGTATAAAGCAAAAGAAGGCGAAATTTATATTGATTCTACCACTGATAAAAACAAAAGCCACTCTAACGATGTTGGCGAATATGTTGATTACGAAGAAATAAAATAAGTTTGTTTCATCCAAACATTCAATCATGAAAGATTTAAACGTTAAAAAGATTTTACCTCATTTAGTAGCAATAGCAATATTTATAGCTATTACAATGGTTTATTTTTCCCCACTGATGGAAGGAAAGCATTTAAACCAAAGCGATAACCAGCAATACCAGGGTGCTTCAAAGGAAATTGCCGATTACAGGGCCGAAACGGGTAAAGAAGCTTTATGGACAAACAGTATGTTCGGTGGAATGCCGGCTTACCAAATATCGGTGATGTATTCTTCGAACATGGTAAAATATTTCGACCATATTTTGCATTTAGGAATGCCCGGGCAGTCTGGCATGGTTTTTCTTTATTTTCTCGGTTTTTACATTTTGCTTTTAGCATTTAAAGTCGACCAAAAATTAAGCACTATAGGCGCTATAGGGTTCGGATTCTCATCGTTTTTCTTTATCATTCTCGCTGTAGGGCACAATACGCAGGCTATTGCTATTGGATACATGGCTCCTGTAGTTGCAGGCGTTATTCTTAGTTTCAGGGGGAAATACATTGGCGGGGGCATACTAACCGCGCTAGCTTTGGCGCTTGAAATTTATGCCAACCATGTACAGATTACTTATTACCTGATGCTGATACTGTTTATCCTTATTATAGTTGAATTCATAAATAAATTCAAAGAGAAGAAATTAAAAGAGTTTTTCAAAGTAATTGTCATCATAGCTGGAGCCGGAATACTGGCTGTAGGGGTTAATTTTACTAATCTGTGGTCAACCTATGAATATGGAAAAGCATCCACCAGAAGCAAATCGGAGCTTAGCTCTAATGCAGCAGATAAAACTACCGGACTCGATAGGTCGTATGTTACCGATTACAGTTATGGAAAGATGGAAACATTCACCCTGCTGATACCTAATTTCTTTGGCGGTTCTTCCGAAGGCGAACTGGGTAAAAGTTCTGATACTTATAAGATTCTACAACAAAACAACGTTCCTAATCCTGAAAAGATCACTAAGCATCTGCCCTTGTATTGGGGTCCGCAGGACTTTGTATATGGGCCGGTATATGCAGGGGCTATACTGTGCTTCCTGTTTGTGTTAGGATTATTCATTGTGAAGGGGAAATATAAATGGTGGCTGCTTGTTGCCACTGTGCTTGGAATTATGCTTGCATGGGGAAAGAATTTGATGTGGTTCACTAATATTTTCCTCGACTACATCCCGGGCTATGATAAATTCCGTGCGGTTTCCATGACCATGGTGATAGCTGAGTTCTGCATCCCCTTACTGGGATTATTAGCGTTGAAGAATATGTTCAGCAGCGAAATTACTAAGGAAACAAAAGTAAAGGCTTTGAAGTACAGCAGCATCATTACGCTTGGTGTTATAGTGTTGTTTGGATTCCTCGGAAGCATGTTCTTCGACTTTATCTCCAGCAATGATAAAGAACTTGCTTCAGCGGGTTATCCTGATTGGCTTGTAAGCGCCATTCAAAGCGACCGTCATGGATTGCTTCTGGCAGACAGTTTCAGGTCGTTGATTCTCATTGCTCTTGTTGCCGTGGGATTATGGCTGTATACCATCAATAAATTCAAAAATAAGAATATCCTGATAATCGGCATAGGCCTTCTTATCCTTGTTGATATGTGGACGGTTGACAAACGCATGCTGAATGCCGATAATTTTGTCAGCAAAACCAAATTTACTGCTGAGTTTATAAAAACTAAATGCGATGAAGCCATACTTTCAGATAATTCACTGGATTATCGTGTGCTGAACCTTGAAAACCCTTTTAATGATGCAAGAACGTCTTATTACCATAAATCCATTGGGGGTTATCATGGTGCAAAGATGAAACGATACCAGGAATTGATTGAAAACTGCATTGCAGGTGAACTGCGCCTGATACAAACTGCCTTTTCCTCCAAATCTCCCGATTCTGCATTAATGATTACCCTAAAGCATTTACCTGTTTTGGATATGATGAATACAAAGTATCTTATTTATAATCCACAGGCGCCTCCTTTGCCAAACAGATATGCTCTGGGCAATGCATGGTTTGTTAATCATTACAAGATCGTTCCCAATGCCGATGCTGAAATTGAAGCTATGAAAGACTTTAACCCTTCTCAGACAGCCATTATTGATAAGCGTTACGAGAGTATGGTCTCTAATTATAAAAACAGAAAAGATACATCTTCATCCATTACGTTAAGCAGTTATACCCCAAACGACCTTGTATATAACGTTAAAACTTCCAAGGAACAGCTGGCTGTTTTCTCGGAAATATATTATGACAAGGGCTGGAATGCATATATTGATGGAGCCTCCACACCTGCGCCTTATTTCAGGACAAACTATGTGCTTCGCGGAATGGTTGTTCCTGCCGGCACTCATAAAATAGAATGGAAATTTGAACCTAAAGTTTATTACACCGGCGAAAAGGTTTCTTACACATTTAATATTCTTTTAATTCTCGTTGTGGTTGGCGGATTAGTCATTGAATTGCTGGGCGGGAATAAAAAGAAAACGGCTGATGTGGCATAGATAGTCACCAACCTCATGAAAAAAGTTTTACTTATTACATATTACTGGCCGCCATGCGGAGGCCCCAGTGTTCAGCGCACGCTTAAGTTTGCCCGCTATCTGCCCGAATTCGGTTATCTTCCTTATGTCATTACGGTTGATGAAAATAAAGCATCCTACCCGGTAACGGATAATTCATTAATGAAGGAAGTTCCTGAGAATATCAAGGTCTTCCGGACAGATACCTCCGAACCTTTTAAGCTGTACAGCAAGGTAACGAACAAAAAGGATATTCCTCATTCCGGTTTTGCTAACGATGGCAAGCCCGGCTTTATACAAAAGATATCGCGCTTTATAAGAGGAAATATGTTTATCCCTGATGCGCGTAAAGGATGGAATAAATATGCCATTGCGAAAGCAAAAGAATTGATTCAGCAGGAAACTTTCAGCGCTATCCTTACTTCCAGTCCGCCTCACTCCACACAGTTGATAGGTCTGCAACTCAAAAAGGAAACAGGACTTCCGTGGATTGCCGATTTGCGCGACCCCTGGACGGATATTTATTATTATAAGGAAATGATGCATCTTGGCTTTGCAAAAAGGAAAGATGCCGGATATGAACAGACAGTGCTTGAAAATGCCGATAAAATCCTTGTCGTGAGCGATGCCATTAAAAGAATGTTTCTTTCAAAATCAACAAAGATAAATCCTGAAAAGATACATGTTATCCCCAATGGCTATGATGAAGTTGATTTTGAAATGCCATCATCAAATCCGCCTGCAAATGAGTTTTTGATAACATACACAGGTACCCTTGCTGCAAATTACGGAATTGATAATTTTATTGAGGTACTTGCTGAAATTAAAAATGAAAACTGGGGTGTGTATTTTAAACTTCGTTTTGTTGGAGAACTGGCAGAATCGTTAAGAGTAAAGATAACCTGTAGTGGCATTCATTTTGAAGCGATAGATTATGTTCCTCATAACGAATCAATAAAATATATTTTAGGTAGTACCATACTGCTTCTTGCCATTCCGCGTATTGCAAATAACGAAGGGATACTTACAGGCAAGCTTTTTGAATATCTTGCATCCCGCAAGTCAATTGTTTGTATTGGACCCGAAAATGGTGATGCCGCCAAAATAATCAGGGAATGTTCAGCAGGGGAGACATTTGATTATGAAGAAAAGGGTAAACTTAAACAGTACCTGCAAAGCCTTATCAACTCATGGAAAGAGAATCATAACCTTGACAGAAAGAACGACCTGCATTTTAAATATTCCCGTAAACAACAGGCTGAAGAATTGAGCAGGATTATCGGCAATTCACAGGTTTAAATTCACTTTAGCAATTTACTTCCTAAATTTCTATAAGTAGAGATATTTTTCATATCGTTTCAATAATTATGAATAAATTGAATTGATTTGCTTCCATTTTTACATTAATTTTGCAAAGGAATAATAAGGGTTTAATATCATTGGGTATTCGCTATGCAGGAAAAGAACGAGGAAAAAGAACGGCTTGAAATAATTAAGCGGTACAGGATTTTGCTTAAAGCTTGCAAACCCAATACCAATGCTGAAGACAAGAAACAGATACGCAAAGCATTCAACCTGGCTTTGGAGGCTCATAATGATATGCGGCGCAAATCGGGCGAACCGTATATTTACCATCCTATTGCCGTTGCCCTGATTTCTGTTGCCGAAATAGGGCTTGGCACCACTTCGGTTGTTTGTGCATTGCTGCATGATGTTGTTGAAGATACCGATTATACTTTAGCTGATATTCGCGGTATGTTCGGCGAAAAGGTTGCCCGCATCATTGACGGGCTGACAAAAATTTCGAAGATTTTTGATCAGAATTCTCCTTCCATACAAGCCGAGAATTTCAAGAAAATGCTGCTGACCCTGTCGGACGACGTAAGGGTAATTCTTATAAAGCTTGCCGACCGCCTGCACAATATGCGCACCTTAAGCCACATGCCAAAGGATAAGCAGCTTAAAATATCATACGAAACACTTTATCTTTTTGCCCCTCTGGCGCACAGGCTTGGGCTTTATACTATTAAAAGCGAATTGGAAGACCTGGCGCTTAAACATACAGAGCCGGAAGTTTACGAAAACATAGCACATAAAATCAAAGAATCGGAACCCGAACGTGTACGGTTTATCACCCGCTTTATCAGTCCTATTAAAAAAGAAATGACAAAGCAGGGTATTAACTTTACCATCACTTCCCGCATGAAAAGCGTAAATTCCGTTTGGGAAAAGATGAAAAAAAAGGAAATACCTTTTGAAGAAGTATATGATCTTTTTGCCATCCGTATTGTAGTTGATCCTCCTCCCGAACAGGAAAAAGCCGAATGCTGGAAAGTATATGCCATCGTCACCGATTTCTATCACCCCAATCCAGACAGGCTTCGCGACTGGATTTCGAACCCCAAAGCCAACGGTTATGAATCGCTTCATACCACTGTTATGTTTAATTTAAAGGATACCGGCAGGTGGGTGGAAGTACAGATCAGGAGCAAGCGCATGGATGAAATTGCCGAAAAAGGGTATGCCGCTCACTGGAAATATAAAGAAAGCACTTCTGCCGAAAGTGGTCTGGACGACTGGCTGAAGAAAATACGCGAACTTCTTAAAAGCCCTGATGGCAACGCGCTGGATTTTCTTGATGATTTTAAATTAAATTTATTTTCCGACGAGATATTTGTTTTTACACCTAAAGGAGAATTAAAAACATTGCCCATCGGTTCCACCACTCTTGATTTTGCATATAACATACATTCAAAAATAGGCGACAGTTGCATAGGCGCAAAAGTCAATCACAGACTTGTACCTCTCAATTATAAACTTAAAAGCGGCGACCAGATTGAAATAATAACATCTGTTAAACAAAAGCCCAAAGAGGACTGGCTTGGATATGTCATCACGGCAAAAGCAAAATCCCGCATAAAATCAGCATTAAAGGAAGAAACGAAACAACTTGCCGAAGAAGGCAAAGAAATATTGATGCGCAAATTGAAGCAACTAAAAATTGAATTCAATAATGTCAATATCTCCAAACTTCTTAATTACTTTAAACTTCCCAATTCCCAGGATCTTTTCTGCCAGGTAGCTATTGGGAAGATTGGTTTACGCGAATTAAAAGCATATGTTCAGGACAGGGATCGCTCCAGATGGCTTAAGTACCTTACATCCCCATTTACACGGTTTGCGGGGAAAGAAAAAGATGTGCCTGAACAACGCCCTAAACCTGAAATAGCAAAACAACTCAAGAATAGCTCAGATACACTTTTAATAGGCGACAATATGGACAAGTTGCAATATACTTTGTCCCCATGTTGTACGCCAATTCCCGGTGATGATGTTTTTGGGTTTGTTACCATAGGCGAAGGAATAAAGATTCATCGCACCAATTGTCCTAATGCCGTTAACCTCTTGTCGAAATATGCCTACAGGACAATAAAGGCAAAATGGACTAATAATGAATCCCTTGCATTTCTGGCCGGTATAAAAATTATTGGCATCGATAAAGTTGGTATTGTAAATGAGATAACTAAAATAATTTCCAACGATTTGAACCTTAACATGCGTTCCATCAGTATTGATACTAACGCCGGAACATTTGAAGGCACCTTAATGCTTTATGTGCAAGACACTAAACATCTACACGATCTTATACATAATCTTAAAAAAGTTGAAGGTGTAAAACAGGTTGTGAGGATTGATAAAGCATAAGCCATTTAACTGCCTGTTTTTAATTTATTTAGAATTTTTTTAAATAATCGTATCCTCATTTTGTTTTTTTTATAATTTTATACGGTAAAATCTTTTCAAATGATTGATCAGGAAACTTTAGATACCGTCAGGCAAATATTTACAAAATACCTTGAAACCAATGGACACAGGAAGACTCCTGAAAGGTTCTCTATCCTGAAAGAGATTTATCTGCAGGAAGGTCATTTCGATATAGACTCTCTGTATATTCGCATGAAGAAGAGCAAATACAGGGTAAGCAGGGCAACCCTTTATAATACCATTGAACTTTTGCTTCTTTGCGGTCTGGTTGTAAAACATCAGTTTGGAAAGAACATGGCGGAATATGAACGTGCGTTTAAATTCAAGCAGCATGATCATGTTATATGCATTGAATGCGGGAAAGTGATGGAATTTTGCGACCCTAGAATACAGGATATTGAATCTTCAGTTGGCTCTCAATTGGATTTCGAGGTAAACCATCATTCCCTTATTTTCTATGGAAGATGTAAGAAACACTGTAATAGAATTTACTAAGTGATGCTAATCAAAAATTATCTATAAATATAGAAAATAGATAATAGAATATAGGAAATAGAAAATTGTTTTTTAATGGTAAACAATAAAAATAATTTTGCAGAAATAATGTCCGAAAGGTTTTTAGAGTTTGCTGCAATAATAATTAAACTTGAAACTAAGCTTTGCAAAACCTACGCCGGAAGACATATATACGGACAATTATTTCGAGCAGGTTCTTCATCAGGTGCCAATTATGAAGAATCCATTGCAGCTGAATCAAAAGCAGATTTCATTCATAAAACGCAAGTGACGTTAAAAGAGGTGAGGGAATCGAATTTCTGGCTTCGGTTAATAAAAAAATCGAATTTAATTAATGATGAAGATTCTGATCTGAAATTTCTTTTACAAGAAAGTTTTGAATATATTAAAATATTTAGTAGTTCACTTGTAACAGCAAAAAGCAATAAAACATGAGGAAAATATTTTCTCTTATCTATTTGCTGTTTGCTATTTGCTATTTTGCATGCGTATCGACAGTGACAAATAAAATTCTATACACCTGTGACGAATGTTGATGTTCTGCTAGGCCTTCAGTGGGGTGATGAAGGCAAGGGTAAAATAGTGGATGTTCTTACCCCTGATTATGATATTATTGCCCGTTTCCAGGGAGGTCCTAACGCTGGACATACATTGGAATTCGACGGGATAAAGCATGTGCTTCACACCATTCCTTCGGGTATCTTTCATCCTGATAAGATTAATGTAATTGGTAACGGCGTTGTTATTGATCCTGTTATTTTTCTGAAAGAGATCGACAAACTTGATGAAAGAAATGTGAATGCAACAAAGAACTTGTTGATATCGCGTAAGGCTCATCTTATTCTTCCTTCGCACCGGCTGCTGGATGCCGCAAGCGAAGCTTCGAAAGGAACTCTAAAGATAGGTTCTACCTTGAAGGGAATAGGACCTGCATACACTGATAAAACATCAAGAAATGGCATCAGGGTGGGGGATATCGAAAAAAGTAATTTCCGTGACATATATGAATCATTAAAGCAAAAACATCTTGAACTTGTGAGGAATCTTTGCTTTGATTATGTGAATTATAAAATTGATGGCGACCTGTTTGAAAAATATGAAACCAAATGGTTTGAAGCCATTGAAAGAATGAAACTATTTCCCTTTATTGACAGTGAAATATTTATCAACGATAAACGAAAAGATAACAAAACCATACTGGCAGAAGGGGCACAGGGCTCTATGCTCGATATTGATTTCGGCACTTATCCTTTTGTTACTTCATCCAACACAATATGCGCAGGCGTTTGCACAGGACTTGGAATTTCACCAAAGACAATAGGAGAGGTGTATGGCATTTTTAAAGCATACTGCACCCGTGTTGGCAGTGGTCCCTTTCCAACCGAGCTTTTTGATGAGAATGGCGAAGCGCTTAGGAAAGTTGGTAACGAATTCGGCTCCACAACCGGTCGTCCACGCCGATGTGGCTGGCTGGATATTCCGGCACTTAAATATTCCATAATGCTCAATGGAGTAAGCCAGCTTATATTAATGAAGGCTGATGTGCTGAATGCTTTTTCAAAAATAAATATCTGCACTCATTACCTGTATAAAGGAAAAAGACTGGATTATATTCCTTATGAAATCAGGCCAGGCGAACTTACTCCTGTTTTTCTTGAAATGAAAGGATGGAACAGCAAGCTGGATAACATCTCTTCTTTCGACACTCTCCCTGCCGAACTGAAAGACTATATCGCTTATATTGAGAAAGAGGTAAATGTTCCGGTAACATTCATTTCAACCGGTCCGGACAGAAAACAAATAATAATAAAATGATATTATTAATATAAATAATATTTCATAATCATTTATTCAATTATTTTTAACTTTGTTTTAAAATATAGCGGTATGAAAACTTATCTTACAATTTTTGTTTCTTTGTTTCTTTGCATTCCTGTTTTTTCGCAAAGTATTAAGGAAAGCGATGTTCCTGCCAAGGTTCAGGATGCTTTCAAAGCAAAACTACCTAATGTTACGGTTACATCATGGGAAAAAGACACAAGCATGTATGTAGTTAGTTTCACCAATAAGGATAACCAGAAAGGTATTTCCGGATATACAGAAGACGGGGTATGGCATAACACAAAATATATAGTGCCTGAAAGGGAATTGCCAAGCCCAATTGTTATGCATATAAAACAAAATTTCAAGGATTATAAAGTTAAAACAGCTTATTTGGTGCAGGAATTGGGTACTAATAATTATTATTTTGCAGTAGTTAAAAAAGAAGGCGTTGCACAGCCTTCTATGGAACTGACCTATACACTGGCAGGAAAATTTATTAAAAAAGCAGTTCCTAAAGTAAACCCTAATGCTATAAGCACTGATAATCCCACCAGGCTGGACACTACAAATTCCGTCAGCAATTTGGAAACTATTGACAAAAAAGAACTTCCTTCTCCTGTTTCAATATATATCAAGCAAAATTTTGATGGATATGTTATTAAGGAAGCAGCCACCGGTAATTATAATAAAGGGATTTCTTATTATGTTACAGTCAAAAAAGCCGGTATGAAAGAAACACACCAACTGATATTTGATATAAACGGAAAATATATCGGAACCACCGATAAGCCCAAACCCGACGACGAGCCTTAAAAAATTAATCAGAAAAGGAAAAACAGACAAAGGAGGCAGTGGCAGTAGGCACTTTGCAGTCAGAAAACACTCCTCATTTTCTTAGCGTCCTTTGTGAAGATCTTTGTGCCCTTTGCGGTTAAAAAGTAAAAGAGGGCTAACAATTAGAACGACATTTTCAACTGTGGATTCAGGTTGAACGTTTTCCTGTGATATTTTGAAATGCCTTCCTTTTCTATCGCTGCATAATGTGCCGTAGTAGGATAACCTTTGTTCTTTCCCCAATGATAAATAGGACATTCACGGTCAAGTTTTTCCATATACTCATCCCTGTATGTCTTTGCAAGTACAGAAGCTGCCGCAATTGACATATAAAGTCCGTCACCGCCCACAATGGTTTTATGAGGAATAGTTTCGAATTTCCTGAACCTGTTCCCGTCAATGAGTAATAACTGGGGTTTTGTTTTGAGTTTTTTAATCGCTTTATGCATCGCATTGATGGAAGAATTCAAGATATTATCCCTGTCAATTTCTTTATTTGATACTGATGCCACGGCATACGCAATAGCCTTTTTCTCAATTATTTTACGAAGCTTCGCTCTTATCTGAGGGCTTAGTTTCTTTGAGTCATTTAATGAAGGCTCATCAAAACCGGGTGGAAGAATAACAGCAGCAGCAAATACAGGACCTGCCAGGCATCCGCGTCCTGCTTCATCACAACCGGCTTCAACCAGGTCGTAAGTATATGATTGGTGTAACATGATATTAATTTTGGATATTGTTAATCAAACTTATTTCTCAGTTATATTTTCTTTGTGAACCTTTGAGATTCTTTGTGAAACTTTGTGAATAGCTATTCCCTCCTTCCTTTATCAGGATAAACTCCGCTACTCAAAGTTGCCACAAAGTTACACTAAGGTTAAAGTAATAATTACTTTCCTACATTTAGAAGACCTATTTCTTTAATAGTTCATTGAAATATTCAAGATACCTCTGCTTTTGCGAATCTACAGAATATTTTTCAATAACTGTTTTTCTGCCTTCTATTCCAATTTTCTTTCTGAGTTCTTCCGATTCAATTAATAATGAAAGTTTTGTAATCCATTCATCCTCTGAAGATGCAAGAAATCCATTTACTCCTTCAGAGATTATCTCTTTATTAACGCCAACAGCCGACATTACCGTTGGAATTTCCATAGCCATGTAT